>DMYC01000208.1:14577-14740 GCA_003482695.1 Clostridiales bacterium UBA8960 | reverse complement strand
GCTTCATGTTTTCGTAACCTTCGGGGCAAATCTCTCGAATGCCTTCGATGCCTTGTTTTGCAAGTTGGTCCGAGTTTTCAATGAGCTTTGTGACAGAATTTTCAGCGTAACCTTTTGAAAGCAATTCTGCTTTAATGCCATCAACGCCAATTTTATCGAGCTT
>DMYC01000208.1:2788-14505 GCA_003482695.1 Clostridiales bacterium UBA8960 | reverse complement strand
AAATCCAGTTTCTTGAGTGTGCTTGCGATGGTTTGAATAATTTCGACTTCAGCTAGATTCGATTCATCTCCTATAATATCGATGTCACACTGCGTAAAAGCTCTGTAGCGTCCCTTTTGTGGACGTTCGGCACGAAAAACCGTACCCATTTGAAGCGCTTTAAAGATAGTTGGGAGCGCATTGCGGTTATTGGCATAAAAGCGTACGAGCGGCAGAGTAAGATCGAATCTGAGGCCCAAATCTGCCAAAGACTCCAAATTGTTCATGTCTGACGCTTTTAATTTGTCGCCTCGCATCATGATCTTAAAAATCAGTTTTGTGTTTTCTCCGCCATCTCCCCCAGTGAGGTTGCCGATATTTTCTATAAAAGAAGTCTCAATTTCTGTGAAACCGCTTTTTTTATATTCTTCTCTAATTTGGCGCATGACGAATTCGCGCACTTCCTTTTCTCTCGGCAGAAAATCGCGCATTCCGGTTGGCGGTAATGTCGTATACATAGGTCCCTCCTGTGCTTTATCATCTGATATAGTTTTGTATATTATAACACGAATTTCTCAAAATAATGTATAATTGATGTCGAAAGCTTGATCTATTTAAATAAGGAGATAAGTCAAATGACAGAAAAATCAAATCCACTTTCCTTTCATTATAGTGTCATCAGAAGCAAAAGAAAAACTGTAACGGTTTCGGTCAATCCTGTAAAAGGGGTCATCGTTAGAGTGCCAAAAAATTATAGGATGGACAGCATCATTAAAATGCTTAAACAGCATGAAATGAAAATTGTTCAGACGCTGGAAAAGACAGTCCTACATCCTCAAGGTTTTGAGCATGGTGATCAAATAAGTTATTTGGGAAGCCATTTGACGATTGCCCACCAAAAGTCATTTGAGCACCATGTGCCTATAGTTAATATTGAGGGTGAGCGATTGGTCATAAAAGGGACACTGATTAATCGTGATGAAATGATAAAAGCGATTGAGGAATGGCTACTTACAGAAGCGATTAAAATTTTAACGGAACGCTCTGAACATTTGATGGATCGGCTTGATGTAAAACCTTCCAAAATCAGTTTTAGGTCACAAAAGACAAGGTGGGGTAGTTGTTCATCCAAAGGCAGCATCTCTCTAAACTGGAAGCTTGTATTCGCACCACTAGATGTAATCGATTATGTAATCATCCATGAATTTTGCCATTTGTTTCATATGAACCATTCAAAGCAATTTTGGGAAAAAGTCGCAAGTTTTGACTCGAGTTTCAAGGAACACAGAAGTTGGTTAAAGCGCAATGCCCATCTTGTGTATTGGCCACTCTCGAAGCGTTAACAAAAGTTTAACAAATAAGATTTGGATTGACATTGACAACTGATAACGATTATGATAATCTTTATCAATAAAGACCTATGATTATGAAAGATGCAGGTGGGAAGATGCTATTATCAAAAGCTAAAATTGGACAGACGAAATCAGTTGTCAAAATTGAAGGTAAAGATAAAATCAAAAAATTTCTATTCAGCCTCGGTTGTAGTGAAGGAGAAGAAATCACTTTGATTTCGATATTGGCTGGCAATTACGTGGTCAATATTAAAGATGGCAGATATGCACTCGATGAATCGATGGCAAAGTCAATTGTACTTGCTGATTAAACATATTATTAAACTTTGATACCGCGAGAGCGGTATTAAAAATGCCCTTTCGATGATAATGATTATCATTGTACAGCAAAACAAAAAATAGAAACAAATTGAATCAAAACTAGATTCTCTATTTTAAGATCAAATTTCAGGGGGTTAATAATGAAAATAGCTTTGGCTGGGAATCCTAACTCAGGAAAGACCACACTTTTTAATGCGCTAACCGGAAAGACAGAGTATGTTGGTAACTGGGCAGGCGTAACAGTTGAGAAAAAAGTCGCGCCACTTCTAAAAAAATTTTTAGGGTCTGGACAACAGGTGGAAATTGTAGATTTACCAGGTGCTTACTCGATTTCGCCTTATACGGGTGAAGAGGCGATCACAAGAGATTTTATACTGGATGATGCACCTGATGCGATCATCAATATTGTAGATGGTGCCAACTTTGAAAGAAGTTTGTTTTTCACCACTCAATTGCTTGAACTAGGTATCCCGGTCGTAATCGCTTTAAATAAAGCGGACATTCTCGAAAGAAGGGGCAGTGACATCGATCTTGGACTTTTGGAGAAGGCACTTAAATGTTCAGTGATATCGACAACAGCGACATCTCAAAGTGGACTCAGTCAGTTGATGTCAAGTGCGATAACCGTTGCAGGTGAGAAGAAGGGGCAAATTGCGCCTAAGATTGAAATAAAAGAGCAAGATTCAGACAAATCTCGTCAGGTTTACATCACGGAGCTTGTAAAAAAAGTGCAAGTTAAAACGCATGACATGAGCAAAATCACAACATCTGACAAAGTAGATCGAATTGTGGCACACAAGTACTTGGGTTTACCAATCTTTTTCTTGATCATGTGGGCGGTCTACAGTTTTTCAATAGAAGGCTTAGGCGGATATGTATCGGAATACTTCAATGAAACACTCTTCGGCGAAATCATTCCAAACGCTTTAAATGGTTTTTTTGAAAACATTGGTGTTAACCCGCTTCTCCAGGCTTTAGTCGTCGACGGAGCGATCGGAGGCGTTGGCGCAGTTATCGGTTTCTTACCTTTGATTATGGTACTTTTTTTCTGTCTTGCTCTACTGGAAGACAGTGGTTATATGTCAAGAGTTGCAGTGCTGATGGATCGTTATTTTAAAAAAATCGGGTTATCTGGTAAGTCGATTATTCCTATGATTGTTGGCTCAGGTTGTGCAATCCCTGGTGTCATGGCGACGAGAACGATTGAGGATGACAATGAAAGACGCGTGACGACCATTCTCACGCCATTTGTACCTTGTGGTGCCAAGTTGCCTATCATCGCATTGTTTTCAGTCGTATTCTTCCCAGAGTCAAGCTGGGTTGGCCCGAGCATGTACATCCTTGCATTCGGACTTATTATTATTGGTGGACTCTTGCTTAGAAGATTATTTGTATATGAGAGCTCTACAAACTTTATATTAGAACTTCCAGAGTATAAAATACCAAGCTTAAAACACGCTTTCACTCAGATGTTGGATAAAGCTAAGGGTTTTATTATAAAAGCGTCAACGATTATCCTTGTTATGAATACGCTTGTTTGGTTCATGCAAGCATTTGGCCCGAACTTGCAACCGGTAGAAGATCAAGCAACAAGTATACTTGCCATAGTCGGTGGATTTATTGCGCCAATCATGATTCCGATAGGCATCATGGGCTGGCAAATGGCTGCCGCTTCAATCACAGGGTTTATTGCGAAGGAAAACGTCGTTGCAACGTTTGCCATTTTATTGGCAGTGGCTTCTGAAGAAGCTTTACATGTGCCTGGTGGCGCATTAACATCCATGTTTAATCCAGTGACGGCTTATGCTTTTCTCGCATTCAATCTCTTTACACCACCTTGTTTTGCAGCGATAGGTGCCATGCGTACTGAAATGGGCGATCGCAAATGGCTGTTTAGAGGGTTGGGATTCCAATTGAGTGTAGGTTATGTTGTTGCGATTCTGATTTCTCAAATCGGTTCACTCGTTGTTTATGGAACGCCTTCAGTAGGACTCGTTCCTGCGATATTTGTGCTTTTAGGGTATGCGGTGTTACTTGTTATACTGATTAAACGTGCGGATCAAAAACGCGCATTGCTTTAGAATGGGAGTGATTTTGTGATTGGAAATATTGTAGTGGGTTTAATTTTTGCACTAATTCTCTTTTTTGCAGGGAGAAGGGCATTTTCAGATATGAAGCAAGGAAAATGTACGGGCTGCAGTAGCTGCAGTAGCAAGAAAACATGCAATATTGATGAGGTAAAACAGATCAAACTATAAATAAAATGCCAGCTATTAAATAGCTGGCATTGTTTTTAGCCTTCAAATGTCTCTTTAATGTCTTCAACCATTTCTTCAACAGCCTCTTCGATTTTATCGATTGGTGTTTCATCTGCAGGTTGTGTCATAGTGTTCACTTTTAATTTTACTTTCTCCTTTATGTCCTGGCCTTTTGAAATTGCATCATTTACAATCTCTGTTGTCTTCTTGGCCGCTTTGGTCGCGCCGTCTTTAACAAGTTCAGTACCCTCTTCAACTTTTTCGACGACGTCTTGTCTCAATTCCTTACCAGATTTAGGTGCAGTGAATAATGTTACTACTGCTGATACAAAACTGCCAATGACCAGAGCCACGCCAACTTTCTTAACTGTGTCTTGCTTTTGTCTTTTAAGTTCGGCTTCTCTCTTTTCCTGAATTCTTTTTAGTAACATGATAGTCTCCTTTTTTTACGGTATTGTATCCATTATACCCTAAATCCAATGATTAACACCATTTTAATAAAATTTTAACTGTTATATTGTCAGGTATTCTGCTAGAATTTTGATGAGAGAACTTATTTAGATTATAAATGATGAGTTTATGAGGTATAAGATGAGAAAATTAAGTGTTGGGATTTTTAATGATTCTTTTCCACCAATTATTGATGGAGTAGCGAATACAGCTGTGAATTATGCCAAATCCATTCACAAATTATATGGACGGTCGGTGGTAGCCACCCCATGGTATCCGAAAGTTAAAGATCAGTACCCATTTAGGGTCATACGATATTCAAGTGCAAACGTAAGCAAGAGAATCGGATATAGGATGGGTAATCCGTTCAGTCCATTATTGATAAGAAGGCTTCAAAGGGAAAAGCTGGACATTATTCATATTCACAGCCCGTTCACATCCGCTCTTCTAGCGAGAGTCTTAAGAAGGTACACCGGGTCACCGATCGTGTTTACGTATCATACCAAGTTTGATGTCGACATAGAAAAACGCATTGCTCTAAACCCACTTAGAACCGTATCGATTCGATTTTTGATGAACAACATCAACGCATGTGATGAAGTTTGGGTGGTTTCAGAAGGCGCTGGCGAAAATCTGAGGCACTTAGGTTATAAAGGTGAATACATCACCATGGAAAACGGCACTGACTTTGTCAAAGGAAGAGCGAGTGAAGATGCCATAGCGTCTTTAAATGCGGAACTGAAAATCGAAAAAGATGAGATGGTATTTCTGTTTGTTGGAAGAATGATGTGGTACAAGAACATTAAATTTATCATTGATGGTCTGTATGAGGCAAAACAAAAAGGCGCTTCTTTTAAGATGCTATTCGTAGGTGAGGGAGTCGATCGGCCAGAAATTATGGCCTACGTCGATCGGTTAGGGCTTAAGGATACTTGTGTATTTACTGGTGCCATTCATGATCGCGAACTTCTGCGTTCTTATTTTAGTCGAGCGAATCTATTTTTATTTCCATCAACATACGATACAAATGGCATCGTCGTTCGAGAGGCAGCAGCATGCAGTTGTCCAGCTTTGCTTATAAACGGCAGTTGTGCATCTGAAGGCATCGTGGATGACGATACTGGAATATTGATTCCCCATGAGGAAAGCGCACTTGCACGAGAAGTCATTAAAAGCCTTGAAGATCCAACGCGTTTGGTCAGAATTGGTCAAAATGCATCCGATAAAATATATCTGTCATGGGACGATGCGGTCGGTAAAGCCGTCTCTAGATATCAAGAGATATTGGATGAACAAGCTTTTAGGAAAAAGAATGCTTAACAAGGTTAAATAAAAAATCCAGTTTAAATACGATACTTTAGTCGTACTCAAACTGGATTTTTCACGCAAAAAAACTTTTCTCGGTAACTGGCTGCCATACTTAAAGATAAATCTCCAAGGTTAGGTCCTTCTAGTTTTGCGTCGCACACTTTCATGTGTTTTGCTATGAATCCGAAAAGTTTTTTGGTAGCTGGCTGCCATGTTATTGGTCGTTGTTATGAAGCCGTCTAGGCATGTTCTTATGAGAACAACTCTTCATTCACATTGAACGCATCCAATAATTTAGACCCTCTAGCTTTGCGCCTCATAGTTTGCTATGATTTGCTATTTGCTTTATACCCATTTGCAAGGAAAAATAACAGGTTTACATAAAATTTACGATTTTTCTGAAACATCTATGAATGCAAACGATTTTACATCAAAATAACCACGGTCGGTAATTTTCAGTTCGGGGATGACCGGTAGAGCCAAGAAGCTAAGTGTCATAAAAGGTTCAAGTGTGGCAGGAATCTTCAACTCTTGATTGGCTATGACCCGTAAATTTCTAAGAACAGAGGCAACGTGTTCCATGGAGTCGCTAGACATAAGTCCAGCAATTGGAAGTGGCAGCGAGCCTTTTACCTTGCCTTGTGATACAATGGTTATGCCACCTTGAAGTTTTACGATTTCATTGACGGCCATGGCCATGTCATCATCATTGTCACCGACGACGATAATATTATGAGAGTCATGTGAAATCGTCGTTGCGATGGCGCCATTTACAAGATGGAAGTTCTCCACGAGTCCGATGCCCACATTCTTGGTTTTGCCGTGCCTTTCAATGACAGCGATTTTTTTGATATCGAGATGTTTATTTGTCTTGAAATAACCTTGTTCATCCATGTAGACTCTGCGGACGACGTGTTCAGTTACGATGGAACCTGGATTGATTCTAATGACATGCGCAACATCGCTTTCAAGTTTCAACTTTAATAGGTCAGAAGAAATTGGACTGATTTTAACGGTGTCTTCAACATGCTTGCTGTCAATTCGCGTCGCTTCAAAAAGGGGTGTCTTGTTTTTAGCGACCAAATAGCCTTTTTTATAGACTTCAAGGATTTCAAAATTTTCGAAACTGTCAAATACGATAAGATCTGCATCATAACCAGGTGCAATTGCACCGATATCTCTAAGATTGTAACAGCGTGCTGGATTGATCGTGGCCATTTGAATAGCCGTTATGGGATCGACACCAAGCGCGATGGCACGCCTAACATGATAATCGATGTGGCCGTTAACAAGGATATCTTCTGGATGCTTATCGTCAGTGCAGAACATGCACTGATGCTTTGTATGTGTGTTGACGCCTTTGATGAGCGTATCTAGATTTCTTGCTGCAGTGCCTTCCCGAATGGCGACAAACATGCCAAGGCCAATGCGTTCTTCCATTTCTTCTAGAGTTGTGCATTCATGATCCGTCCTTATGCCGTTGATCATATAGGCGTTTAGCATTTTTCCGGTTAGATCTGGGCCATGCCCATCGATAATTTTTCGATCAGCCATTTCCAGTTTTTCTAAAATATCGAGATTGCCGTTAATGACACTTGGATAGTCCATGACTTCGCCAAGACCCAAAACTTTCGGATGGTTTTCTAGTATAGACAAGGCTTCACGGTCAAGTGTTGCACCAGCATTTTCATATGGCGTTGCAGGCACACATGAAGGCAACATGAAAAACCCGTTAAGTTTTGTTTCTTCTGTCGCTTCAATCATGTATTTAACGCCTTCCATGCCGAGGACGTTTGCGATTTCATGTGGATCAGCGATCACAGTTGTTGTGCCCCGAGGCACGATGATACGCGCCATTTGGTCGGGTGTCACCAAAGTGGACTCCATATGCATGTGTGCATCGATCAGTCCGGGAGCAACAAATTTGCCTTCTAGATTAATGACGTGCTCGCCTTCATAATGTCCGATGCCGATTATTTTACCGTGATCGATGGCGATGTCCGAGTGAATGATTTTTCCATTAAATACGTTGATGATTTTACAGTTTTTAAGTACGAGAGATGCGGGACGCTTGCCTGCGGCCAAATCAATTCGTTTCTTCATGCGACTGATTTTCTCGCTGTGTTGTTGGGGAATCATGAGGAACCTTCCTTTCTATGCGTGAATCAAAAAAAGATAATTATTAGTATTATAGCATTATGTAAGTGATTTAAACAAAGAGTTTGCTAAATAAAGATAAATTTGAAAAAAGAATCAATAAGGATTATGATAAAGTATATTGCAAGTTAGGGGGGGTGAATGGATTGGGGAAGTATATTTTAAAAAGGACTGCTACAATAGCCGTGTCATTATTTGTGATTATCACGATCACATTTATCATGATGCATGCGATTCCCGGAGGGCCATTCACTCGAGAGAATACACTGCCAGAAACGGTGCTTGAATCGCTAAATGAGAAGTATCGCCTGAATGATCCATTGTGGAAACAGTATTTTGATTATGTCCTTGGCATATTGAGATTGGATTTTGGTCCATCATTACAAAGATCGGGTGTGAGTGTGAATCAATTGATTGAAGAAGGGTTCCCTGCAACATTTACACTCGGTTTGTCTTCGGTCATCTATATACTAATGATCGGTGTCCCACTTGGCGTATTTTCGGCATTAAAACACAATAAGTGGCAAGATCGCATGATTGTGTTCTTCACTAGTCTAGGTGTTGCAGTGCCGTCGTTTGTCATTGCGACAGCTATTATTTTCGTTTTTAGTGCTAAATTAAACATTTTGCCTTCAAATGGGCTTTCGTCATGGAAACATCTGATTGGTCCTGTAATCGCTTTATCAGGGTTTTCACTTTCGTTCATCATTAAAATGACGCGTACCTGCATGCTTGAAGTGATGGAAGCAGATTATATCCGCACGGCAAGATCGAAAGGCATATCCATTCAAAAGGTCATTTTCAAACACGCTTTGAAAAATGCAACGATACCGGTTATTACGTATGTTGGTCCAATGGTTGCGACGCTACTCACCGGTTCATTTGTAATCGAAAGAATTTTTGCGATTCCAGGCATTGGAAAGCATTTTGTAGAAAGTGTGGGAAATCGGGATTATACCGTACTGCTTGGCATCACACTTTTATATGCGTTTATTCTTGCCTTTATGGTTTTAGTTGTAGATGTCTTATATATGGTCATTGACCCTAGAATAAAAATGAAAGATTAAGGTGAATCATGTCAGAACGTATAATCGACAAGAGGCTTTGGGAAGCGCTTCCAGATGACGAGAAAATTAATGGCATCGATTCTAAACCAAGCAAGCCATACTGGCTAGAAGTATGGCACATATTTAGAAAAAATGGATTGGCGATGTTGGGGCTGCAAATGACATGCTTTGTGGTGTTATTCGCGTGCGTAGGGCCGCTTGTCACCAAACATGACTATTCCACTCAACAACTTGCGTTCGCGAATGTTCCTCCAAGATTTGAGATTTATAAAGTAAGCGAGGAGTCGTTCATATATATGCATAATGACTACAAATTATTCGACGTCACACGCGATGGCCAGTTAAATCATCTGCTTAGCGAAGATACGCACAACATCGTTGAACGCACAAAAACATATGAGATGGAGGGGAAAACCATCATTTTAGATTATGCCTATGCCGCTTTGAAAGCCGAACAAAATCCAGAAGGTGTCAAATTTAAAATAAGAGTGGACGGCGCCATAATTAGTCCATATGCGAAAGTGCATAACCGACTTAATATTTTGGGGACAGATGGATTAGGCCGCGATTTATTGGCACGCCTCATTTATGGTGCGCAGATTTCACTCGTTATCGCGATCGTGGCGACGCTCGTTAATTTCATCGTCGGTGTTTTATATGGTGGCATTGCCGGCTATTTTGGTGGGCGAGTAGACAATATCATGATGCGAATGGTCGATACCATCAGTACGATTCCCTTGATTTTATACGTCATTTTACTCTCGGTCATCATCGGAACGGTCCAGAAAGCCATAATTATAGCCATAGGATCCGTTTATTGGGTCAACATGGCGCGAATTGTACGTGGTCAAATCCTCAGCCTCAAAGAACAAGATTTTATTCTGTCTGCTAGGACGATCGGTTCAAGCCCTACGAGAATTCTGCTTCGTCATTTAATCCCAAATGCAATAGGGCCAATTATTGTTGCGCTTACGATGATGATTCCAAGCGCCATTTTCACCGAAGCTTTCTTAAGCTTTATTGGTTTAGGTGTTAGAGCGCCGCTAGCGTCATGGGGGACACTTGCAAGCGATGCTTTAGGTGGACTAAGAAGTTACCCTTATCAGTTGTTTTATCCATCATTAGGCATTTCGATAACGGTATTGGCGCTTAACTTTCTAGGAGACGGATTGAGGGATGCACTTGATCCCAAATTAAGATAATTGTGAGGTATATGGCGTGTCGACGAAACTACTGGAAATTAAGAATCTAAAAACCTCATTTTTCACTCAAAATGCTGAGTTGCAAGTACTTAGAGGCGTTAGTTTTGATCTAAAAAAAGGTGAAACAATCGGAATCGTAGGCGAATCAGGGAGTGGTAAAAGCGTGCTGGCGATGTCCGTGATGCGCTTGTTGCAATATCCAGGAAAAATTGTTGACGGTGAAATTTTCTTTGAGAGAGAAAACCTAGTCGACAAAACAGAGAAGGACATGCGAAAAATTAGAGGAAAAAACATCGCCATGATCTTTCAAGACCCGATGACGTCACTTAATCCGGTTTATACCATAGGGAATCAGATTATAGAGATGATAATGGAGCATCAGAGCGTAAGCAAAAAAAAGGCGCGTCTAGCTGCTATAAAAATGCTGGAAACGGTGGGCATTCCTTCGCCGGAGAAACGAATTGACCATTATCCTCATGAGCTCAGTGGTGGGATGAGACAACGCGTGATGATCGCGATAGCCATGTCATGTGAACCAAAGTTGCTTATTGCCGATGAACCGACGACGGCTCTGGATGTCACGATACAGGCTCAAATACTCGAACTCATGAAGCAACTCCGAGATGACGTGGGGACTTCAATCATTTTGATTACCCACGATTTAGGTGTGGTTGCCGATATATGCTCGAGGGTTATTGTCATGTATGGTGGCTTGGTTATGGAAGAAGGCTCAGTCAATCAAATTTTCTACGAACCAAAGCATCCCTATACGATGGGCCTTTTGAAATCCATTCCCATTTTTGGATTTAATGAGCATGAAGGATTGTACTCAATAGAAGGGACGCCGCCAAATTTGACAAATCCACCTTCAGGTTGCCCGTTTCACACAAGGTGCGAGTTTGCCATGAGAATATGTCGTGAGCAGCAACCTGAGTATCATAGCGTTGAAATCGGGCACAAAGCCATGTGCTGGATGCTGCACAAATCGGCACCGCCATGTGAAAATTTTTCAAGATCGATGAAAGGGGTATGATGCATGTCTTTGCTAGAAGTGAATCATCTAAAAAAACACTTTATCAATCATCATGGTTTTTTGAAGCGCCATACCACCACGACAAGTGCCGTAGATGGCATAAGCTTCAAAATTGGAAAAGGTGAAACACTTGGACTTGTGGGGGAATCAGGCTGCGGCAAATCGACGACGGGTAAAGCCATACTTAGATTGTTTGATGTTACGGAAGGCGAAATAATTTTTAATGGCGTAGACATCAGCAAGGTTAAGCAAAGTGAGCTGAAGCCCTATCGCAGAAAAATGCAGATGATTTTTCAAAACCCATATGCTTCTTTAAATTCGAGAATGACTGTTGGAGAGATAATTGGTGAACCTCTTGATGTCCATAAGATTGCAAGTGGTGAAGCGCGGATGGAAATTATTTGGAGCATGCTTGAACGCGTGGGACTCAGTAAAGAACATGCCAACCGTTATCCCCACGAATTTTCAGGAGGGCAGAGACAACGCATCGGCATCGCAAGGGCAATCGTGATGCAACCTGAACTTGTCATTTGCGATGAGCCAATATCCGCTTTGGATGTATCCATTCAAGCTCAAATAATCAACATGCT
>DMYC01000208.1:0-2673 GCA_003482695.1 Clostridiales bacterium UBA8960 | reverse complement strand
GCGATACCGATACCCGATCCCGAAGCTAGCAAACAGGCAAAGCGAATCGTGCTTAAGGGAGATGTTCCATTATCTGTCGATCCACCAACCGGATGTCGTTTTAGAACCAGGTGTTATGAAGCGATGGCCATGTGTGCCCATATTGAACCTGAGCTAAGTGAGATTGCACCAGATCACTTTTCAGCTTGTCATTTAAATATTGTGGAGAAAGCCGTTTAGAAGCGGTTTTTTTGACATTATGAATACAATTTATGAATATATTGAACAAAACATATAAAAAAGGGTACAATTATATATGGGGGATATTCAAATGGACAAGTCTATCAATATCGAAAAAGTAAACGCCATCATGAACGAAATTATAGGTTCGATAGACAAAAGCAAAAATCAGCTCTTGGATATTGTGGAAAATGCACGTGAAGAGCATGAAGTACTGAAAAGTGAACTCTTGGAGATCAAACGTGAGATCGAATATGTCATCAACGAAGTTGACCGGCTGACTCTTAAAGATAAAATGGTGAGAAACCATCTAGCTGCAGTTTCTAAAGCCTTCAAAACGCACACTGAGATGGACATAAAAAAAGCTTATGATGCCGCTGCAGAAGTAAAAGTTGAGCTGATGAGCGCGAGTAAAGAGGAACAAATGCTAAAAATCAGACGGACGGCTCTTGAAATGTCTCTCAAACGTGCGCTAAAGAACATCCAAAGTGCAGAGCATGTCGTTCATCAGGTAACGATCGCAGTGACGTATCTAAAAGGAGAGATTTTGTCTGCTATAGACGAAATGGGTAGTGAAAGTATGGTTATTGGCGTCAAAGTGCTGGAAGCTCAGGAAAATGAGCGCATGAGGATATCAAGAGACATTCATGATGGTCCAGCGCAACAAATTGCTTCCATCGTCATGAAGGCCGACTTTTGTGAACGCATCATGAAAAAAGACGCTCACAAAGGGCTTGAGGAACTCGCTGAACTTAAAGATCAAGCAAAAAAAGCGTTAAAAGAAGTCAGAGGCATCATACACGACTTGAGGCCGATGTCGCTTGATGATTTGGGTTTAAATGAAACGATTGAAACCTATGTGTGTGAGTTCTCAAAAGAATGTGGACTGAATACGATAACCAAAACTGGTCGAATTATCGTCGACATTGAGCCCATCATAAAAGTGGCGGTATACCGTTTGGTTCAAGAACTATTGAATAATATAAAAAAACATGCCAAAGCAAACAACATATCGGTTAATATCGAGTATGGCACAAAGTACCTTAGGTTAACCGTTATGGATGATGGCATTGGATTCAACGTTGAGGAGAAGCTGGGCGAGCTTAAACGAAAACACATTTCATATGGTTTACTTGGCATTTACGATCGTGTGAAACAACTCAGCGGTGAAATATCTTTTCATTCAAAGCCCATGGAGGGAACGAGCGTGATGATAAAATTACCTGTAAGCAGAGAGGTGATTACAAATGATGGAAAATAAAATAAAGGTACTGATTGCAGATGACCATGATTTGATCCGTCAAGGGCTTAAGAGCATTTTAAATTATGAGGATGATTTTATCGTTTCAGGAGAGGCGGCTAATGGTGAAGAAGCGCTTGCGCTTATTCATCAATATAAACCCGATATTTTGTTGATGGACATCAATATGCCAGTTAAAAGTGGTATAGAGGTGCTTAAGATCATCAAAGAAAAAGACATCAACATCAAAGTTTTGCTTTTAACAGTCGAAAGTGATAAAAAAACGATCTTAGATGCGATAGAAATTGGCGCAGATGGGTATATTCTTAAAGGATCGGGTACACAAGATATCATCGACGGCATCAGACGTGTATTTCACGGAGAAAACTACATCGATAAATCTTTAGTCTCCATGTTATTTAAAAAAGTGGCAACAAAAGATAAGGATCATGACCTTCTCTCAACTCTCAACGAGAAGGAGCTTGAGATCTTGTATCACCTTTCTAAAGGATACAGCAATAAGGAAATCGGCGATATGATGTATTTATCTGAAAAGACCATTAAGAACAACGCAACGCGTATTTTTAAAACCATTCATGTCAGGGATCGTGTCCAAGCGACGATATATGCGATAGAACATAAGATTGAAGAACTCTATATAAAACCATAACCTTACTGCATATGCGTGCAGGGACCTTAGTCCCTAAAACGAGTGACTGTTCGGAAGTTGATAGGGCCTCCAGTGCCTATCATGTTACGCGAAATTGAAGTATAATTCGATTAACAAATGACAGCAAAGCATCTATTGAAGAATAGACATTCGGAGCAAATAAGTTGATCTGATCGTAGATCAATCTCAAGAGGTTATAAATTAGGGAGGTAAGCATTATGTTGAAAATGGCTTGGAACTGGACAAAGGCACAATTGAGTACAATTAAAAATCAAGAAGGTCAAGGTATGGTAGAATATGCACTGATCATCGCTTTCATCGCAATCGTCGTCATAGTAGGCTTGGTATTCTTAGGACCTGTGATTAGAGATATGTTCTTGAATATCGGCGGCGAGCTTCAAAATGCAACTGAAGCAACGACAGCACCATAATACAGACATAAATTCAAGCTCTAATCGTTGCGGTTAGAGCCCTTTTTTTATTAAGGCACTCGAATCAGGGGCAACAAAGGTGGGATGGTATGACGAAACTTTTTAAATTATTG
>DMYC01000259.1 GCA_003482695.1 Clostridiales bacterium UBA8960 | reverse complement strand
CGGTTTTCTTTTTTATGAATTTCCGTAATTTCATAATCCAGGTTCACCTGGTATAGGTCTGAAAAGCCGTAGAGGTATTGAATCGCGATATCATAGCCATCATCAGATATGTTGTTCTTTAAAATGGCATGGTTAAAAACCTCAAACTCGTATAGGTTAAGGTCGAATTGTTTGTCAATATACTGCTGTATCTCATCGATCTGAGCCCTTTGATTTTCGATGATGTCCTCTACGATGGTCTCGCGGAGCTGCAAGTAGACGACGACGCTCATGATGAGTATGATGCATAGTCCTATGATTTCAAGTAGCAGGGTATAGTGTCTGAGTGTTTTCACTTAAACGCCTCCAGCAGATTTTCTAAATAATAAAACGGGCCTTGTGTATCGCCATATTGGTCGATTACCACAGGCAGCAGTTCCGTTTCTATCGTGCCTTGATCAAGCATGAACGCTTTGATGCTTTCTGGGTTTTTATGCCCGTTGCCGATGGCGATGGAAAGGGCGTCGACGATTCTATAGACAGTGATCCCTATCGTGTTTGGGACGTAGCTAAACGTATTTTGATACGCTTCTAGGTAGTCCTCAATCACGGGGTTTTCGTAATTTGCAGGATAATGCGATAACATGGCGCTTTGATTTAAGCTGTTGCCCGCCGTGTCGAGGAGGGCTTGTGTTTTCATCCAAGCGTTGTAAAGCACTTTTGCGTCTGGGTTGACTTTCAGGACCATTTGTGCGACAGCGCCTGCGCTGATATTGTAATCGGATATAAGGAGGTAGGCGATATCGTAATCGATGGAACTCAGCTGTTTTTCAAGCACTGCGAAGTCGATGCCGCTGAGCTTTACATCGAACCAATGGAAATCCCTGGCAAAATAGTCTGCGAAAGCCTCCATGGCCGAGTTTGCATAGCTGTAATTTTCGATGTCTCTGATGATGACGGGTTTTTCGTAACCCCTGTCTTTGATGTATTGGGAGGCGGCTTCTTGCTCGTATCTTGCGCTTTGGACGAACCTTATGATTTCGTCGTCTTTGCCTTCGAGCTGGTCTGTGGTGGATCCCGCCGCTAAGACGAGTATTTTTGCATCGTCTTGATCGATCAGTTCTTTTAGCCACATGGCCGAGTCTGATTTATGGGCTGTGATGATGATTTCGATGCCATCTTTGCGCAGCGCTTCGTAGACGGAAGTAAGTCCCTCTCTCGTGCCATCATCGCCATAGGGGTGAAATTCGATTTTTCTAGCGGTAATCGGATGCCGCTCGTTATAGAACTTGACTTGATCCCATGTGCTCATCCCCATGATGGAGCCCGATTCGAGCTTGGCGATTACGGCGACTTTTACGGGCTGTGGTGTGCAGGCGTTTAGAGCCTGTGTGGCTGCCAAAAAAATGATCAGCAATACAGCGATTTTGACTAGATGCTTGAGCGTCTTTGTTTTCGGCCATTTATCCACACGCACCACCCCTTTCTTACGCTATAACTACCCTTCTAGCGCTTTGTTAATCAGGGGCCTGCGAGAAGTTTAATGGTTTTTTAATGGAAATGTTGCGGCTTTATCCGTTATGATGGGTATAATGTTATTAGAACAAAACGACATGGCAAACGGAGGAATTTATGCAGGACTTTAGGAGATTGGACGAACTCGCTAAGGAGATGGCCCAGAGGGATTATCTCGTGAGAAAACGCAAGGCAATTGCCGAGTCATTAAATGCGATGTCGCAAGAGGAGATCAGGCTTCATTCTCAAGTGAAGAAGGAAACGAACGATTATAAGAAGTTCGAGGGGCTTTCCATTAAGCGGCTGCTTAAGTTGTTTTCCGAAAATTATGAGGAGATGATGGATAAGGAGTACCGCGAAATGAAGATCGCCGAGTACAAGCATGCTGAACTTCTTGAGGGGATGCAGGCCTATCAGGACGAGATCGTGCATATCACTGAGCTTCTCAAGCAATACGAGAACCTCGATCAAGAATACAATACGCTTCTTAATGCGAAACGCCTTTGGGCGAGCGATGAAGGGCTTAAAGTGGTCGAGCAGTTTGAAAGTGAGATTAGGCATCTTAAGAATCGCCAAACAGAGATAGAAGAAGCGATGCATGCGTGTAAGACTTTGGTGATGAGTCTTAATAGCGCTAAAGAGGGGCTTTCTTCAGCGAAAGGCTGGGGGATGTTCGATATTATCGGGGGTGGGCTGATTACGAGCATGGTCAAGCACGACCATATCAATCGCGCTTCGGCCTTTATAAAAGATGCCAGCGATAAGGCCAAGCTACTTAACCGAGAGCTTTTAGATTTGAAAGTTTATTTGGAAATTGAACATTTTGAGATCGATGCGTTTTCAAGAACATTTGACGTGTTTTTCGACAATATTTTTTCGGATTTATCCATACAAGAAGAGATCAACCTCGCATATGACAACATCTGCACGAACTCAGAAGTGGCCGATGATCTCATGCGAAAACTCGAGAAGGTGCATCATGATACGCTAGATGAGATTGAAGGTGTTAGGCGGAAACGGGATGCGGCGATTGTGTCGCTTTAGATGATTGGGCGCAGTGTGCGATACGCAGTCTCAAAAAGAGAATAGTAGGGTATGACGCTTAGTCCTCGTGCGTTTCCTTTTTTTGGCTGTCGCCTGATGGAAACGACTGTGGAATCGCTTTCATACCCTACTATTCTCTTTTTGAGACCGCGTATTGCACACACACGGAAATTTTGTTTTTGAAAATGATCAGGGGGTCGGACCCCTTGGTCACTGATCAAGGGGTCCGACCCCCTGATCATAATCGATATACAACATCACTCTCATTGGCGACTTTTTCAGAGTGTGTCACTACGATGACACACTTGTTTTCATTATGTGCGAGATTTTTTAATATTTTTAGTACTTGTGCCTCTGTTTCACCGTCCAAGTTTCCTGTTGGTTCATCTGCGATGATTATTGATGGGTTGTAGGACAGCGCACGAGCAATTGCTACGCGTTGTTGCTCTCCTCCTGAAAGTTTCAATACACGTCTATGGGCTTTTTCTTTTGAAAGCTCAACTTTATTAAGCATTTCAAATGCATGTTGCAACTTGTCTTTCACTTTAATCTTAGAAAGATTAATGGAGAGCATAACATTTTCTACTGCATTAAGGTGCAATAGAAGATTGAAGCTCTGAAAAATTATACCGATTTCTCTGCTTCTATAATGTTCTTTGTCGAGAGATTTAAGATCATTTCCGTTGTAAAGAATCTGTCCAGCTTTATATTGATTTAATCCCGAGATTAAAGAAAGCAATGTCGTTTTCCCTGCTCCCGATTTTCCCATAATGGCATAGACCTGACCCAGTTTAAAGTCTAAATTGATGTCGGTCAGTACTGGAGATTCACCATCATCATACGTATAGTCCAGTTTTTTAATCGATAGTATTTCCATTTTACCTCCTCCTTATGAACGAGTACTTAAAATCTTTAATGGCTCATATCTTGATATGGTCACTATAGAAACAATACTTCCAATCAATACGATACTTAATCCGATCAACATCATTTGTATGATTACCACATTATCAAGTTTTGTGTTTAACGCATCAATGTATTCAATGGATTCATTTGATGTAAATGCACCTATATTTCTTGTCCCTATTCCTGCACTTGAGCCAGACCCATTGCCAAGATTAGCTTCCACAGTTTCTAACTTTAACTTAGCCAGTTCAATTTCATTTCTTAACAATTGGTTGCCGATCGGTTCTGAAAGGAACTGACCAACACTTATACCGATAACCATCGCAACTAGAGTAACGATAGAAAGCTCTATTAGGAACTGTTTAGCCACGGTTCCTTTTTTCATGCCAATAGCACGTAATACGCCAATTTCATACTTTCTCTCGCGTATATTGATCATATTAATGATTAATAATATTGTACTCCCTACGACCAAAACTAAGATAAAGAACATGGACGTAAAGTTGTTCAAATTTTCGAGTGGTTGCATGATTTTATCAAGCTCGGAAGCATTGGTTCTAAGCATATAATATGGATTAAGGCCACTAGACTTGATAAAGGCTTCAAATGCGTCAATCTTATCATAATCCGTCAAATAAAACGTATGTGCATAAGTCCCTATCAAAGGCGTTTCAGAATTTTCAATCGAAGATTCATATACAGATAGCACATAATTGTAATTAGTGATTAACTGATTGGCTGACTTTGAAAACCAGTTCATAGATGTAGCATTCGCCTCACTTTCGTCACTATAAATTCCAGAAATTATAAAATCAATAGTAGAATCAGGATTCAACGGATTTACCATTTGAATAAAATCGCCAACAATCAATGCGTTCATGATGGCCAACTCTTCATTGATTAAGATGTTGTTTCCTGCACTATTTAAACTTAATGCATCTCCATCGAGCATTTTATAATCCCCGTTTAAAAACGGATCAAATGTTGCCGGGTCTGTGACGCCAACCAATGTGAACTGTGCTCTCTGTGTTCCAGTTCCACCTTCTTTAGTTAGGTTTACAGCATCAGCACCTACTGGAATTACGGTATTGCTGTTTAAATCCACTGTCAAGTTGAAGGTCAATTCGCGGACATATTCAGATTCGCCATATCGAACCAACTCCGCTTCAGTAAGTGCAGGGACGGTTGCGATTAATGCTCTCATGTTCTCATTACTACCGCTAAAGTTCGATCTCAACAAATTTCTATCCAAAACAATTGATCCTTGAAGTTCAAACTGCTCCTTTTGAAGCTTGATGATTTCTTTGGCTGATTTCTCAATCGTAAGCGCGATGATACATGCCGCTGTCACAGAAATGATGATAAGTCCTATCAGCATGTTTCTGGCTTTAGAACGCGTTATACTTTTTAGTGCGTTTTGAATGATTGTCATTTCTTCACCTCATATATAGATTATTCCTTTAATCAATATATGTTACAAATGTGATGGAAATATGATGGAGATATGTTTATTTAAGTTAAAGTTGATTTAAATGAACTTGTCAAATAACTCAATAGTCCAAAAAGAGCCGAACCATATTCCAACATCCTATTTTCGCTTCTGTCGATGTATGATCTACGGAAGCGTTCAAGGTGATAGAAATGATATCGGCTCTCTTCTATATCTTCATTTTACGTATTAATTCGACTGGCCTCTGCGCATTTGGCCAAACGCTTTTGCGTTCTCAGCGCGGTTAAACTGACCTCCAGTACCTGTGTGCATCGCTTGTCCCTTATTCTCGCCACTTCTTGCTTGTTGGCCTAAGTTCAATAGGTCTTTCATGAGATGCTGTTGCGTGCCATCACAATTTTCCAAAGAAGTCATCAACACATCTGCCTCGGTTTGTGTAAGTTTTCCTTCTGAAACCAAATTATTGATCATTAAGATTTTTGAAGCCAAAATTGTTTCTGCAAATGCTTCATAGAAGCCTTCAGACTTTGCTAATGCGCCAAACGTTTCGCCACTTTCCAGTTTGATGGCATATGCTTGCTCAACGGTTATGTTTGCCAGTCCTGCATAAATGTCGGCTGCTCTAAATGGTGATGCTGCGAATGAGAGGCTCA
This sequence comes from Clostridiales bacterium UBA8960, assembly GCA_003482695.1. Classification (GTDB taxonomy): domain Bacteria; phylum Bacillota; class Clostridia; order Peptostreptococcales; family Acidaminobacteraceae; genus Fusibacter_C. The sequence continues at coordinate 69 of DMYC01000259.1, read as the reverse complement.
TTGAGCCTACTGTGATAATACCTACCAATGCCATTGTCATTAATTTTTTCATAATCATACACTCCTTAT
>DMYC01000167.1 GCA_003482695.1 Clostridiales bacterium UBA8960 | reverse complement strand
AACTCATGGTTTTAGTGACCCTTTCATCTCAAAAAATTGATATCGTCAAGAATTATGTCGTTGATATCACGACAGAAAATTTGACAGCAGGGCTTACTTCCGATGATCGGGAAAGTGTGCTATCAAACATCGAATCGTATATTGCCGCACAAAATGACATTAGTGCACTTGAAAAGGAAATCCTTCTCAAAATGATTTCTAGTGCCCTTGTCGAGAATAAATTCGTCGACATCATAAAGACTGAAGAGAAAGTCAACGCTGAGCTTTTGAAAGTGGAAGATGTCATTTATAAAAAAGGGGCTTTGTTTTTAACAAAGGGAAGTGTTCTTTCTGAATCGGATTACAGCATGCTGAAAAGTGGTGGCGTCATCGTTGAATCCACTCTTGACAGTATCGTTATGAAAGTCGGATTGTTATTTATGTTACTCATCCTTTGGGGTGTCTTGCATCTTTACCTTTCAATTTTCGAGAAAAACGTTTTGTTGTCACAAAAAAAATATGCTATTGTAATGAGTTTGTTTTTAACATTCTTTTTAAGCGCTTCATTTTTTTATGAGATATCACCGTATTTGGTACCTATTCCAGCCTTTTTAATCTTAGCCAGTGTCATGATTACACCGACCGTGGCCATCAATTTCGGTTTAGGACTTTTGGTGCTGATCGCCATGTGGACCGGAATGAGTGCTTACACGATGATTGCGTACCTTTTAGCGATTTTGATCATAAGGGCACTTGTGAAAAACATTCGTCAAAGATCGCAAATGGCGAGTATCGGACTTTATGTCTCTCTAATACTTATGGTGTTTACATTGGCACAAGGACTCATCAATAAAACGGATATTTCGATGTTGCCTTTTAACATCATGTTCTCAGCTGCCAACGGCATACTAAGTGCTATATTAAGTATAGGCATCATGCCCTTTTTCGAAAGTTTCTTCGGTGTTCTGACGCCTTTTAAAATTATGGAACTTACGAATCCAAACAGACCACTTCTTAAGAGGCTTTTACTCGAGGCACCAGGCACTTATTATCACAGCATTCTTGTAGGCAATCTTGCTGAAACGGCTGCACATGATATTGGTGCGAATAGCCTGCTTGTAAGAGTTGCCGCATTTTATCACGATGTAGGTAAATTGGAACGGCCTTATTATTTTAAAGAAAATCAAGTGGCCAACGAGAATCCACATGATAAGTTACCACCACAAGTTAGTGCGAATTTCATCAAGAACCATATGACACACGGCATTGAACTGCTTAGAAAAAATAAGCTCCCAGAAGAGGTCATCGATGTGATTAAAGCACATCACGGAAATTCTCTCATCAAGTATTTTTACCATCGTGAGCAGCTTAGCAATCCTGACGTCGACGTATCTAAATTTTTGTATAATGGCCCTAAGCCCGATTCCAAANNATTCGATCGAAGCAGCTGTTAGAAGTGTTGAGGAACCCACACAAGAGTCAATAACAGCGCTTATCGAAAAGATTATTGCTCAAAAGATCGCGGAAAACCAATTTTCCAGTGCAGAATTGACTTTTAAGGAACTCGAAACGATCAAAGCTTCCTTTTTAAACGTGTTAAGCGGTATTTTTCATGAGCGTATTGCTTATCCTGAAATTAACATGAATCAAATTTCCAAATCGGCATTTGATCAAAATGAAAACAAGGAGTCGTAAAATGCAAATTGAGATTTTAAACGAAACGACCAACCTCTTAGCAGAGGACTTAAAAGAGCTCATCGTCAAAGCGACAGACAAAGTGCTCGAATGTGAAGGTTTTGATGTCGAAGGCGAAGTGAGCATCCTATTTGTCGATGACAATAGAATTAAATCTTTAAACAATGAGTTTAGACATAAAAATGAAGTCACAGATGTGCTTTCTTTTCCTCAATATGATTCCATTAAAGACGATGGTTTAAATGAACCATTTATCTATCTGGGGGATGTCGTCATTTCACTTGAACAAGCGAAAAGACAAGCCGAAGAATTTGGACATTCGATTGAGCGAGAAATTGTTTATTTGACGATTCACAGCATGCTGCATTTGTTTGGATATGACCACATGTCCGATGCTGATAAAAAGGAAATGCGCGAGAAAGAGAAAAAAGTCATTCGTTCACTTAAGCTTTTTAAGGGAACATCCATGCAGGAGGACTAATGAACAGAAAAATCGTATTGGCAATCACATTTGTAAGTCTTATTGTTATCGTCCTCTTTGCAGCATTTGCAGGTAAAAAAAGAGCCTTAGCGGAAAATGAAGAAACCACTTCAGCGATTATTGAAGTCCCTTCTAATTTAACAGAAGAAGCGGCCACAACTGAAATAAGTGAAGAGGGCAATCCCATTAGAGATGGACATTACAATCCACTAACGGGTTTGTTTTCAGAAGAAGATTTAACAAACAAACGACCAATTGTCGTTATGTTCGACAATTTTTATGCGGCCAGGCCACAAGCCGGTTTAGCTAAAGCGGATATCGTCTATGAAATTTTAGCTGAAGGTTTGATTACGAGATATATGGGCGTCTTTTATGGCACACAGCCGGATTATATTGGACCGGTTCGAAGCTCTAGACCTTATTTTGTCATTAAGGCACTTGAATTCGACCCCTATTATGTCCATGTTGGTGGGTCCATGAAAGCGTTAAGTGACATTAAGAAATATGAAATGGCAGATATTGATGGTTTGTCAAGCGGGGCCTATTGGAGAGAAAAGCATAAAAAAGCGCCTCACAATGTCTACACGTCGTCAGAAATATTGCTGAAGGACGCTAAACGGATGGGGTATAGGGAAACTTCAACTTTTAGTTTTATGGACTTTCATGCGTCTTTGATGGTTCCAGTAGGCGAAGATGCCACAGAAATTACGTTTGTTTACAAAGAACCTACTCAAACAGATAAAATTGGCTACAACACTTCGTATAAATATAACGATGAAGAAAAGCTCTACTATCGTTATACTAATGGTAAACCACATCTAGATGAAGATACGAAAGAACATCTGACTTGCACGAATATTCTGGTTCAGTATGCAAAAACAGTCGTTATTGACAATGAAGGTCGCCTTGACATCGATTTGATTACCACAGGCAAGGGTAAATATTACACTGCTGGGAAAGTCCTTGAGGTCACTTGGAAGAAAACGACTGCAAATGATCCGACTTTCTTTTACGATGAAAGTGGTCAGGAAATCAAGCTCAATCCAGGAGTCACATGGATTCAAGTCGTAAAAACGGGAAATGTGGAATCCATTAAATAACGAGGTGAATGATGACATACGATAAACTGATTGAAAAAGCTTATGAAGCAATGGAATATGCTTATGCGCCTTACTCAAACTTTAAAGTTGGGGCAGCGCTATTGACGGAAAGCGGTTTAGTTTTCACAGGATGCAATGTTGAAATCGCATCATTTGGCGCCACTAATTGCGCAGAGCGAACGGCTATTTTCAAAGCCATTTCAGAAGGTGAAAAATCATTTAAAGCCATAGCGGTTGTCTCTTCAAGCCGTGATTTCACCTACCCATGTGGGATTTGCAGACAGGTGATTGTCGAGTTTGCAAAAAATATTGACATCATCGTCGCTAAAGGCTATGATTATGAAGTCTATAAAATAGAAACATTGTTACCTAAATCTTTTACTCAAATTGATATCAAATAATACAACGGAGGCAATTAATGCATTTTAAGTCAGGATTTGTTACCATCATCGGAAGACCAAATGTTGGGAAGTCCACTTTATTAAACGGCATCATCGGAGAGAAAATCGCGATCATGTCCAGTAAACCACAGACCACCCGTCATAAAATCACCGGTGTTTATAACGATGAAGACAGTCAAATCATTTTTGTCGATACACCTGGCATCCATCGCCCTAAAAACAAGCTCGGCGATTATATGGTCAGCAGTGCTAAAAGTGCTGTCGATGATGTAGATGTCGTCATTTTAATGGTTGACCACTCTTTGAAAATTGGCCCTGGTGATGAATATTTGCTTGAGTTTATTGAAGCTGCAAAAGTGGATGTCATATTGGTCATCAATAAAGTCGATTTGCTGACGCCAGATGCATTCAAGTCAATTTATGATACCTATTCGAATTATACGTTCATAAAAAGTATTATTGGCATTTCAGCCCTGAATGGAAAGGGTATCCCTGAACTCGTAAAAGCGATTAAAGCTGATTTACCTGAAGGGCCATCGTTTTATCCTACAGACCACATGACCGATCAAACGGAGCGTACGATTGCTTCAGAAATTGTTCGAGAAAAAGTGTTGATGTATATTGACGATGAGATTCCACATGGTGTCGCTGTGGAAGTCCAAACATTCAAAAAAAGACCCGATAAGGATTTATATGATATAGAAGTGGATATCATTTGCGAAAAACAATCTCACAAAGGGATTATTATTGGTAAAGAAGGACGTAAGCTCAAAGGCATCGGCAAAAGCGCGCGTCAAGACATCGAGCAATTGCTCCAGTCTAAAGTTAACCTTCAAATCTTTGTGAAAGTCAGAGAAGGTTGGAGAGACAACTCAAACTTTTTAAAAAATTTAGGATATAAAGATAAATAAGGGTAAGTGGCTCACTTGCCCTTATCACGTTTGTGGAGGTGGTTTACTGCATGTTAATGTTTCATAAATACCTTTCTAAAATTGAAGCGCTCCTTGAAGATGGAAAAGACCTTGAACTTCATGTTTTTTTAGAAGACATGCATGCTGCCGATATTGCTGAAGTGCTTGAAAACTTGGAAGACGATCAAATCAAACACGTTTTTAGTTTGTTATCGGATGATAAGGCAACAGAAGTCCTCGAGGAAATCAATTCAGAGCAGTTTAGCGACATACTTGCTGAACTGACATATGAGAAAAAAGTCACTTTGCTTGAAAACATGTCCCAAGACGATATTGTCGATAAATTAAGTGAACTGTCTGAAAGTAGGCAGAAAGAGATTATTGCATTTCTAGACTTTGAGGATGCCGAGGATGTCAAAGAACTTTTAATTTATGATGAATATACTGCCGGCCGAATCATGACGAAAGATTTCGTCTCGATCAAAAGGCATTTTTCGGTTTATTATGCGATAGAAACGTTACGTGCGACAGCACCAGATGCTGAAACGATTTATTATATCTATGTTACTGATGACATCGATCGTCTTGTGGGCGTCATTTCCTTAAGGGAACTCATCATTTCACCTCCTAACCGCCCAATTGAACAAATCATGAATGAAAACTTGATCACGGTTAATATAAATGAGGATCAAGAATCTGTTGCAAACCTAGTCTCTAAATACGACTTACTCGCAATACCCGTTATTGACGATCTCGGCGTTCTAAGAGGCATCATTACGATTGACGATATCCTAGATGTCGTCGTCGAAGAAGCAACAGA
>DMYC01000040.1 GCA_003482695.1 Clostridiales bacterium UBA8960 | reverse complement strand
AAGAGCCAATAACTTGTCGATTTGCAGTGCTTGGAATGAATCAATGGGTATCAGAAGACAAATTTTTGAATCTCGCCTATGAAAAGTTGAATCTGGCAAAAGACTATGGACGCGGTGTGATATTATGATGCCCAATATTAGGCGCATGCCTAAAATTCGGCACTTACTTTAAGGCCTTGAGGTGACCAATGCATTCACTATTGACTCTAAAACACGTAAAACTCATGCTAGAGTACATTAGCGATGGTGTACAGATTGTTGACGACAAGGGAAAGCTCATTTATTGTAACCGAAATTCCGCTCTACTCGACGATATTAATATCGAAGATTCGATCGGCAAACACATCACAGAAATATACCCTTCGCTCAAAGAGGAAGAAAGTACGTTGTTACAAGTCCTTCAGACTCGCACACCCATTTTGAACCGAGAGCAAACCTACCGCACTTATAAAGGGAAAAGCATCGCAACGATCAATAGCACACTACCGATTATCAATCATGATCGCGTCGAGGGTGCTATAGAAATTTCGAAAAACATCACCAGTTTTAAGGAATTGACCGAAAAAATGATTGATTTACAGTCAAAAGTCGAGAAAAAAGAGGTCGGTCAATATAGAGAATCAGAAGGTTATAAGTTCGAAGACATCATCACAGCACACGCTGAGTTCAACCGTGTAAAGGCAGTTGCCATGAAAGCGGCTGCTACGGATATACCGGTTTTAGTCTATGGTGAAACGGGCACAGGCAAGGAACTTTTGACTCAGGCGATTCACAACAGCTCTAAAAGAAAGTTGAAGCCATTTATCGCACAAAACTGCGCAGCGCTGCCAGGCTCATTGCTTGAGGGAATACTGTTTGGAACGGTCAAAGGTGGATTCACAGGTGCTGTGGACAGACCAGGACTCTTTGAACTCGCAGACACGGGTACGCTGTTTCTCGATGAGATCAATTCAATGCCGCAAGAGCTTCAAGCCAAGTTGTTGAGAGTGCTTCAGGATGGAAAGATCAGGCGTATCGGCGACACAAAAGAGCATCACGTGGACGTGAGAATAATTGCTGCAACAAATATTGAACCAAATTTGGCGATTGATCTCGGCCTGATTCGAAGAGATTTATACTATCGACTTAACACCGTGACGCTATGGATTCCGAAACTTTCGGATCGAAAAGAGGATATCCCTCTATTGACTCAATATTTTATTAAGAAATACAACGGTTTGCTATATCGTGGCATTAAGGATGTTTCACAGGAAGTTATGAAACTGTTCATGGACTATCCATGGGAGGGCAACGTCCGTGAGCTCGAGCATGTAATCGAAGGGGCAGTCAATTTTGTAGATGGCGAGTTGATTCAGATTTCTGACTTGCCCTACAATTTAAGGAAACATCATGAATCCCATAAAGGGCATCATCACAGTAAACTCAATCAGATAAACTGCGATTCGGGGCTTGTCAGTGCACTGGAAGTCGCTGAAAAAGAGCTGATTAAAAATGCACTTCAGTCTTGTGATGGCAATACATCGCAGGCTGCAAAAATGTTAAAGATTCCCCGCCAGACGTTGCAATATAAGATTAAAAAGCATCAACTTGATTAAGTGCCTAATATTGGGCACTTTTTTTATTGTGTTGCGTGTTCTGTGGNNTGAAGAAAAATCGGCTTTTCGATGTGTTGTTAAACCTTTGGCATATTTCTTGCACTTATATTATTAGTAATGACATTTGAGCATTTTGCTTAAAAAAAGCATATATGATTTGGGAGGCAAGCTATGAAAAAAGGATGCAAATTCGGAACACACCGAGTGATTGAACCAAAAGGCATTTTACCGCAACCTGCTGGGGTGATTTCAAATGATATGGAGATTTATGACAATGAAATACTAATCGACGTTCAGACACTTAACATCGACTCAGCATCATTCACGCAAATCAAACAAGAAGCGGGTGGTGATGAGGAAAAAATCAAGACGATCATGATGAATATTGTCGCATCACAAGGCAAGCACAAGAATCCAGTAACGGGTTCAGGTGGTATGTTGATCGGCACTGTGGCTCAAATCGGAGATGCTCTAATAGGAAAAACGGACCTTAAAGTGGGTGACAAAATTGCGACACTCGTATCGCTTTCATTGACACCGCTTGTGATAGAGGAAATTCTCGAAATCAGAAAGAATATTGATCAAGTGGATATCAAAGGGCAGGCGATTTTATTCGAGAGTGGCCTTTACGCGAAAATCCCATCCGATATACCTGAGAATTTGGCGCTTTCAGTGCTAGACGTTGCTGGTGCACCAGCACAAACGGCTAAACTGGTAAAACCGGGCGATACGGTTCTCGTCATAGGTGGCGCTGGAAAGTCGGGCATGCTTTGTCTATATGAAGCGAAAAAACGCGCAGGCGTTACGGGTAAAGTATTCTGTCTTCAACATAGCGACAGTGCAAAAGATCGCGTCATGGATGCCGGTCTTGCAGATGCCTTTATCGTAGCGGATGCCACCGACGCAGTGGAAGTGCTTAGAAAAATCGAAGCGCTTACAAATGGCGAAATGTGTGACCTGGTCATCAACTGCGTAAACGTTCCTAACACGGAAATGTCATCGATTTTGGCGACGAAAGATCAAGGTATGGTCTACTTCTTCAGTATGGCAACGAGCTTTACAAAAGCAGCGCTTGGTGCTGAAGGTGTTGGAAAAGATGTGACGATGATCGTCGGAAATGGTTATACGAAAGGCCATGCAGAAATTACACTTCAAATCATGAGAGAGAGTACAGTCCTTAGAAAAATATATGAAGAGCTATACGCATAATTGAAAGGGGTATTTGATAATGAGACATTTTACTGAAATTGAAATTTGGAAAAACGTTACGCAGGCTGAGTGGGATTCTTGGGAATGGCAAGTGAGAAACAGAATCACGACGCTTGACCAACTTAAGAAAGTGGTCAATTTGACTGAAAGAGAAGAAGAAGGTGTCGTTAAGACGCTTCAGCTCCTAAGAATGGGCATTACTCCTTACTATGCACTTCTCATGGACAAAGAAGATCCAAAATGTCCAGTGAGAATGCAAGCTGTTCCGACCATCTACGAAACGTACCAATGCTCAGCGGATATGGACGATCCACTACATGAAGATGGCGATTCACCAGTGCCTGGTATTACACATAGATACCCGGATCGCGTCCTTTTCCTTATTACGGATATGTGCTCTATGTATTGTCGTCACTGCACAAGAAGAAGATTTGCCGGTCACAATGACGGCGGTGTTCCAAGAGATAGAATAGACGCTGCAATTAATTATATTGCAAACACACCAGTGGTTAGAGACGTTCTCTTATCAGGCGGCGACGCGCTTCTTGTTTCAGACGATTTACTCGAGTACATCATCAGCAAATTAAGAGCCATTCCACATGTTGAAATTATTCGAATCGGCTCAAGAACGCCAGTTGTTTGTCCACAAAGAATTACACCTGAGCTCGTTAATATGCTTAAAAAGTATCACCCAATCTGGTTAAATACACACTTTAATCATTCTAAAGAAATCACGCCTGAGACGAAAAAAGCATGTTCAATGCTTGCAGACGCTGGTATACCGCTTGGCAACCAGTCTGTGCTTCTCAAAGGCATCAACGATAGCGTTCATATCATGAGGGATCTCGTACACGACCTCGTCATGATGCGAGTGAGACCGTACTACATTTACCAATGTGACCTTTCTATGGGTATTGAACACTTTAGAACACCTGTATCAAAAGGCATCGAGATCATCGAAGGTTTAAGAGGCCATACTTCTGGATACTGCATCCCTACATTTGTTGTAGACGCACCGGGTGGTGGCGGCAAGATCCCAGTAATGCCACAATATATGATTTCACAGTCACCTGAGAAAGTCATCCTCAGAAATTACGAAGGCGTTATCACGACTTACACACAGCCGACAGCGTACGATTTTGAAAAAGAAGGCGCCGTTGAAACAGCTTCGCAAAAAGAACACAAGATTTTTGGCGTTGGCGGTTTAATGCAAGGCAACAGAGTCGCGATAGAGCTTAAAGAACTTGAGAGAGCAAAAAGAACGCATCACGAAGAATAAGTATAAGGAATGACAGAGAACCATTAGACATACGGAGGCCAGCATGAAACTGCTTGAACTTTTTGAAAATGAACATAAAATCATTTCCATCGTAGGTATGGCGAAGAATGCTGGCAAGACCGTAACACTCAATCATTTGCTTGATGAAATGCACGAAAACGATTTGTGTGTCGGCCTGACGTCCATAGGGAGAGACGGGGAACGTCAGGACGTCGTCACAAAAACCGACAAGCCNNAATCTTTTCTTGCGTAAAAACCGACAAGCCGATGATTTACGCAAGAAAAGATTCGATCGTCGCCACTGCAGAGATGCTTTTTAATCTTTCGGAAGTTAAAATGGCAGTTCTGGAAGTCACAGAGCATCAAACGGCAATGGGGAGAGTCATTATTGGACGAACGCTTTCAGATGGTTATGTTCAGGTCGGAGGGCCTGCATCCAATGCCGCGATTCGAGACGTATCTGAAAAAATGTTGCTTCTAGGTGCCCGCTACGTCCTTGTAGATGGCGCCCTTGATCGAACGTCATCCGCATCACCAGCGATTACAGATGCCTGTATTTTATCGACAGGCGCAGTCGTAAGCCGCGATATGTCAAAAACCGTGGAACAAACAGCGTATCGCGCCTCTCTATTTAAGCTAAAAGAAATCGGCAACCCAAGCGATAAAGCGCTATGGGATATAGCCGAAACGTTGAGAAAACCAATCTTAGTCGATGATCAGGGCGGGTATACTGTACTGGCAGATGTGGCCACGGCATTAAGTGCTGGCCGCCATATCGCAGAAAACATGGATGCCGATACGCGAACATTGATCATACCGGGTGCTTTAGTCACTCAAACGGTCATGGATGTCATCCAGACGACGCCAAATTACAAGAACCTGACATGGATCATCGGCGATGCAACTAAAATTTTCATCGATCATAAAGACTGGCTTTATTTTATGCGCATTGGTGTGCGAATAGAAGTCCGTTACGCCATTAAGCTTTTGGCCATAACAGTCAACCCCTATGCACCATCAGGCTATTTTTATGACTCAGAGCGATTCAAAATCGCGATTGAGCAGCGGGTGGATGAGATACCGGTGATCGATGTGATGGCATGAGTAGGAATGATCAGGGGGTCCGACCCCCTGATCATTTTTATCATTATTAGGAGACCATATGAAATCAACAACTCTTACAAAAAAGAACTTTGAAGATTTGGACTTAAATTTCATATTTGAGAGGCTCCAGTTGTCATCCCCTTATGGTGAACAAGCAAAGAAAATGATGCGAGCCTATTCTAGGGAAGAAAAGCAAGAGTTGTTAAGTGTTTACGATAAAATGGACGCGACAGTGGCGCTCTTTGACAGGCGACGTTCGGACATAATCGAACTTAAAAGCCTGCTAAAAGAAATCAAAATGCTCGACCATACATTTGACCGGATCGCAGAAGGGGAGACTTTGTCTGTCACAGAGCTGTTTGAAGTTAAACAAATGGCACTTGCGATGCAGAAAATCAGCGACAAACTTACAGCAGTGCACTGGAACAAGGAAATTCAAGATCTATGGGTGTTTCCCACACATGTTGTAATCGACTTGCTCGATCCAGAACACAGTGGTGTGAGCAATTTCTATATTTATAGCATGTACTCGAATCGCCTAAAGGCCATTCGCGATGAAATCGAACACATCGACAAGACCATGAAGCGCGTCTTAACCCAAATCATCTCACAACTGACAGATGAAGGGTATCCCGTCTCTACGAGCGGAGACATTCGAGTCCCTGTGCGCGATCAAGATTTACTCGCAAAGGTCAAAAGAGACGAAAGGCTTGTTTATAAATCAGATGTGCCAATGTATAGCCTATTTACAGTCAAACGCGATGTAAGCTTAAAAAGCCATAAAGATCAGTTGCTATTAGAAGAAGAGGAAGAAGAGTTTGAAGTTAGAAGTCAACTGACAGAAACGCTGAAGAAACATTTGAACCTTTTATTAACAAACACGAAAAATATTGGCGAAATTGATCTGCTTATCGCGAAAGCGCAACTCACAGTTGCGTTTGAATGCACCAGACCCATTATATCAGAATCCCCAGAGGTGGAGATAGTAGAAGGACGACACCTAAAAGTTGCATATAGTTTACAGCGAAGTGGTAAGCCATTCACACCTATAAACGTTTCCCTCAAGAAATCGGTGACGCTTATCACAGGCGCAAATATGGGCGGCAAAACCGTGTCGTTAAAATTGATCGGACAAGTCGTGGCGCTTGCACATTATGGATTCTTCGTACCATGCAAGGTAGCAAAACTCCCGATTTTCGACTTCATTTTCATCTCAGTGGGTGATTTTCAGTCCATCGATATGGGACTCAGTACATTTGGTGGTGAAATCGTCGAAATCGAACAGGCCGTCAAACGCGCGTCTGAATTTGGGCTGATTCTCATCGATGAACTCGCGAGAGGCACAAACCCGCTTGAGGGGTTTGCCATCTCTAAAGCATTGATCGAACATCTGACGGGATTCCACTCGAGAACCGTGATAACCACACATTTTGATGGTCTGACAAATGTCGAAGGCACATCTCATTATCAAGTGAAAGGCCTATCAAGCATCGACCTCGATTTAATTAGACACAAGATAGAAGCAGAGGGCGTTGCCCTTTTGCATGAATATATGGATTACAGCCTTACAGAAGTAAGCAAACTCAAAGAGATTCCAAAGGAAGCCCTCAGGATTTCTGAGCTCATGGGACTCGACCAGCGCATCGTAAAACGCGCAAAAGAAATATTAGGAGGATCACATGACGAGTAAACTCAATCTCGATTTTAGCGTCGTTGATAAAGCGAGACAAGCTGCACGCGTTATCGCTGAAGACACGCAAAAATTCATCGACCGTCACACAACTGTGGCAGTCGAAAGAACCATCGTCAGACTACTTGGGGTAGATGGCATCGACGAAATAGAAAGGCCCCTTCCAAATGTCGTCGTAGACAACATCAAAAAAGGTGGCGGACTCTCAGAAGGCGCGGCTTTCTGGTTGGGTAACGCAATGGTTGCGCTTGGCAAAACCGCACAAGAAATCGCAGAAGGCATCGCTGCAGGCGAAATCGACCTGATGACCGTTCCCGTTCAAGAAGAATCGAAAATCGTGAAAACCATCGAAGCAGAAGCGGCTAAAATGGTAGAGCGCATTAAAAATAACCGCGCGGATCGAGATCATTTTATCACAACCATCGGCGAAGGGCCTAAGCCTTACCTTTATGTCATCGTCGCAACAGGCAACATCTACGAGGACGTCCTTCAGGCACAAGCGGCAGCGAGACAAGGCGCAGACATAATCGCAGTCATCAGAACGACCGCGCAAAGCCTACTTGACTACGTCCCTTATGGCGCAACCACAGAAGGTTTCGGCGGCACCTATGCGACGCAAGAGAACTTCAGAATCATGAGAACAGCACTTGACGAAGTGGGCAAAGAAGTGGGCAAATACATTCGCCTTTGCAACTACTGTTCAGGTCTTTGTATGCCTGAGATTGCTGCAATGGGAGCGATCGAACGCTTAGACGTCATGTTGAACGACGCCCTTTACGGTATACTGTTCAGAGACATCAATATGCAACGCACACTTGTCGACCAGTATTTCTCGCGCATCATCAACGGATATGCAGGCATCATCATCAACACAGGTGAGGACAACTACCTGACGACATCTGATGCGATCGAAGAAGCACACACTGTACTGGCATCACAATTCATCAACGAACAGTTCGCATTATTTGCCGGGCTACCAGAAGAGCAAATGGGCCTTGGTCATGCGTTTGAAATGAACCCTGACACAGAAGATGGCTTCTTGCTTGAACTCTCACAGGCACAAATGACTAGAGAAATTTTCCCTAAAGCGCCACTTAAATACATGCCACCAACAAAGTACATGACGGGCAACATTTTTAAGGGCCATATCCAAGATGCGCTTTTCAATGTCGTATCGATCATGACGAACCAGGGCTTACAGCTTCTTGGCATGCCGACAGAGGCGATTCATACGCCGCTGCTTCAGGACCGTGCGTTATCTATTGAAAATGCAAAATATATATTCAACAACATGCGTCATTTCGGAGATGAAATCGAATTCAAGAAAGATGGCATGATCCAAAAGCGCGCTCAAAATGTACTTTCAGAAGCTGCCGATTTGCTGGAAGAAATCAAGGAAATCGGCATCATGTCCACCATCGAACAAGGAAAGTTCGCGTCGGTAACGCGTAAACTCGATGGCGGAAAGGGTCTTGATGGCGTAACGCAAAAGGGAAACCGTTACTTCAACCCATTTATTCCGATGATGTTGGGAGGTAAATAGAATGAACGGACTTGACCTTACAAAAGTAAAACCATATGGCGACACCATGAATGACGGCATGATGCAATTTTCGTTTACACTACCGATTCCATTAAACGAAGAAAGCAAAGAAGCTGCGAAACAGCTCTTATTAAAAATGGGCATAGAAGAACCACAAGTCGTTTCCGCTCAAGACCTAGGTGTCGGCTATACATTTTTCATCATGTATGGAAAATGTGCACACACTGTGGACTATACACAAATTGAAGTGCCAAAAGTGGATTCGGATGTGATGGATAAATACGCGGTAGAAGCGTTTATCGAGGAAAACATCGGAAGAGATGTGGTGATCGTCGGCGCATGTACTGGAACAGATGCGCATACAGTCGGTATCGACGCCATCATGAACATGAAAGGTTACGATGGCCATTACGGTCTCGAGAGATATCATGGCATCAAAGCCCATAACTTAGGTGCTCAAGTGCCAAATGAGGAACTCGTCGCGAAAGCAATTGAGCTTGGAGCGGACGCAATCATCATCTCACAAATCGTCACGCAAAAGGATGTCCATATACCGAACATGACAGAGCTGATAGAGCTTTTAGAGTCCGAAGGTGTAAGAGACAAAATTATCGTTTGTGCAGGCGGTCCTAGAATCTCTTATGAACTTGCAAAAGAACTCGGCTATGATGCTGGGTTTGGAACGGGTACGTACGCAGAAGACGTCGCTTCGTTTGTCGTTCAGGCTTTAGCTGCAAAAAAATAGGCAAAAAGAACAGCCCGACCAAAAAGGTCGGGCTTCTTTTATTTCTAAAACTTAAACAAACTTACATAAATGAACGTCTCTTAAAGTAGATACCAATCGCTGAAATCAATCCGCCGATGCCATAAAAGCCTTCTGCAGGAAGTTGTCCTGTTTGTGGCAATGCATCTGCTAGAGGCACTTCTTCAAGATCGATATCCTCGACAGCTTCAGTTGTTGGTACTGGTGTTTGATCGTAGATAGAGTCTAAATCGAGTGGTATTGATACAGGAGCAAGAGGCACCTCTTCTTCAGTCACAGTCTCAGTAGTCGGTGCAGTTGTAGCTGGTACAGTCACAAAGACGGTTTCAGTTACAACGACAGTTTCGGTTACCACTGTTGGTGGTGGTGGCACTTGGTAAACGAAAGTAACTGTGAAGTTACCAGCACCTTCACCGATACTACCCATATGGTTAGGTGTTGAGTAAATGTGTTGCCAGCCTGGAATTACATCAGGGTTGAGTGCATATTCACCATAGTACACCTTAACCTCTTTTTCAGGTATAATATCGTTGCCTAGTGTATTATGGTATTGAAGGGTTGCCCAAACGAAATCGTCTTCTACATAATGCGCAGTAATGTCGAATTCACAGCCCATCGTTACAAAAACATGGTCAATGTCAAAGGATTCATCATATGGGATTGCTCGCGTCGAGAATTCGAGACTATCATCCCAAATAGGCGGAGGACAACTGTATATCCATGACCATTTTAAGAACGAGAAGTGATTGTTAGGATTTGGATCAACGGTGAACTCATCGCCGATGTAATACCAACCATCATAATCTGGACCATTGAAGAAAGGATTTCCGCCTTCTTCAGGGTCAGCGTAAAGAGCAACTTTAATTGGTGTGACCTTTTCAAATATCGCTTCCACATGAACATCTTCTTCAGGCATTATAAAGGTGAATACATAGTTGTTGATATCAGGTGTTATGACGTCTTCATCATAAAGCCATTCAGAAAAAACATATCCGCGTTCAGAAACGCCCATTAAGGTCACTTCTTCACCAACTTTGTAGGATCCAAGATTTTCAATAACGCCAGATTCTTCAGGTGAAACTTCTCCTGTGACGTTGAAAGATGGTAGAGGCTCATATTTAAGAAGAACATCTACAGGCTTTCCTGGCATAGTAAAACTATAATTTTGCATATCGGTCTCGAAAACACTATCTTTCCACCAACCTAATACACGATAACCAGGATTTGGAGCTGAATGAATATTGATAGATGCCCCCTCACTATATAATCCTCCTGGTGTTCCACCAAGACCGCCCATTACGGGATCTTCTACAGCTATCGTTAATTGATATGCGGGCTTGAAGACGGCCTTAAATGTTCTTGTCCATGGATCGTGATTGTCAACGAAAAATTTGAAAGTTTCTTCCCTATTCATTGAGAAATCTATCCATTGAAATTTTCCTTTTATCTTAACGTACTCTTGCCATTTCTCAAAAGTGTAATGTACACCTTCGTCCATACCATCCGATGCATTAATGGTAGCATGCCATGAACCTTTCAGCTGAAAAACATGGCCATTGACTGTGCCAGAACCCAAAGGTTCAACGCTTAGGACAAGTTCAGGTGTATCTTTAGCAAACGCCGTCATACTACTGCCAAATATCAAAATAAACATCAGCAGCATCGCCAAAACTATTTTTGAATACCTCATTAAATTAACATCTCCTCTCTTTGTGGTAAAGAAAGGTCGGTTGCACTATTTGCTCCGCAAGATTCAAGTGCCCACATTCGAAACTTGCATCATGGCATCCTTCTTTAGTCGATCTTTAAACTGAAAACCCTATTTTCAGTGGTTTTCTTTTTAAAAGTGGTTCACATAATACTTCTACCATATTAGAGCGAAATCAAACAAAAAAGGCGATTGTCACGCGTGACAAACACGTTTGTACGGCTCCAAAAAAAATGAAAGCAACGTTCAATTTTAAGGTATAATAGTCATATGATGCATTTTCAGCCGAGAAAGGAGACAAATATGCCATTTGTTAAAAAGACACTTAAGAACAACATTCACATAGTCGCCACATTCGCAATATCATTTTTGTTTATTATGATCGGGTTTGCAGCGATAGGCCTTTTCCCTTTTGGAAAGAATCAGATCATGGTCATAGACAGTTGGCATCAATATTACCCTTTTTTACAGGAACTTCAGAGTAAACTACAAAGTGGTAGTTCGCTATTTTACTCTTGGAATATTGGACTTGGTTCAAACTTCATCTTAGTCATGGCCTACTACGCTTTCAGCCCACTCTACTTTTTATCCATCCTATTTCCTAAAGACGCGCTTAGAGAGTTCATGATGCTGGCAACTGGTCTTAAAATTGCACTTGCGGGCACATTCTTCTCCATCTACCTTCGAGGGGTATTTAAAAAAGACGACTTTTCAATCACAGGTTTTGGACTTTTATATGCGTTTTGCGGGTATGCCGTAGGCTACTACTGGAACGTCATGTGGCTTGATGCCATGGCACTTTTGCCACTGATTATCCTTGGACTTCACAGAATCATTGACGGTGAAGGGTTTACACTTTATGTGGTTTCCCTTGCAATCGCCCTTATAAGCAACTTTTATATAGGTTTTTTCATCTGTGAGTTCATCGTCATCTACTATGTTGCGTTATACCTCATGAAAACAACTGGATTTGATATAGGCGCATTTTTGAAGAAAACGTTGATGGCCGTTTTTTTCTCCATACTCGCGGTGGGCATCGCAGCGATCGTTTTAGTGCCGACCTATAGAGGGCTTCAACTTACACATGCAGTCAACAGCACATTCCCGGCGAAATTTGAAACCTATTTTTCGGTCATGGAAATCCTGAACAACATGCTCCCGGGCGTACAACCATCTGTGAAAAGCGGCCTCCCAAATATCTTTAGCGGCTTTATCGCCATCTATATGTTGGCCATCTACTATGCCTCCACCAATGTGAGAATCAAGGAAAAAGCCATCAGCTTTATGCTGATCGTCTTCTTTATACTGAGTTTCAACATCAATTACCTGAATTACATCTGGCATGGATTCAAGTTTCCAAACGAAGTGCCTTACCGATTTGCATTTGTCTTCTCGTTTCTGATCATCACGTGGGCGTATCATGGCTTTCAGCAGTTTGAAGAACTGCCTCGAAAACACATCTGGTTCATCAGCCTTGGATTTTTAGGCTACTTGCTGATCAATGAAGTGTTCGACCTCAAAGATACGGTTTTTTATGTCAGCTTAGGTGCACTCGCCATGTACAGCATCCTATTTTTAATGTACCGTTATGAGACGATCAGGAGAAAGGCTTTTTACATCGGGCTAAGCGTCTTGATCCTGTCGGAGGCGTTGATGTCCTCGATCATCGGAACCACCACCACCGGAAGTTCCGCTAGAACAACCTATCCTTACCTAGGTGATGACATCAAAGCGGCCGTAAAAGAGATTTACCAGAGCGATGAGGATCTGTACCGAATCGAAATGACCAAATGGTACAGCACCAATGACCCTACGCTTTACAGATACAGAGGCGTCTCCATGTTCTCATCCACAGTGAACGCGAATATATCGAAGTTCACTCAAAAGTTGGGACTTGGCGCATCACCTGAGTCCAACCGGTACCTATTTGCCGCATCCACACCGCTTGTCAACGGCCTGATGGGGGTCAAATACTTTCTTGGTCGAGACCACGGTGGCACAGAAGAAAATGCGGGGTATGAACTAAAATCACAGACGGGCAAAGTGTCCATCTATGACAACAAGTACCCGTTGCCGATCGGATTTATGGTGGATTACTCTGTCTACAATTGGAACAACGCATTCAGAAGCCCATTCGATGTTCAAAAGGATTTCATCTTCACCGCTACAGGGATAGAAGTGGACCTTTTTAGCAATGTCGAAGTGCTGTCGGAAAATTATAGCAACATGACAAAGAAAACGCAGGACGATATCCGGTATAACTATTCAAATATCGACAGCGGAAAAGTGGGCAACGCAACCTTGGTGTTCGCAGCGCCAGAAACAAAGCAAATGTATTTTTACATGTTTGCAAACCGCTCTTATAAGACGAAAGTGACTGTAGATGGAAAGTCTCAAGAATACGAAACGAGAAGAGGGCTTATCGTCGATCTCGGCGTACTCGAA
The DNA here is from genome assembly GCA_003482695.1 of Clostridiales bacterium UBA8960. Lineage (GTDB taxonomy): Bacteria > Bacillota > Clostridia > Peptostreptococcales > Acidaminobacteraceae > Fusibacter_C. The sequence goes on along the minus strand of DMYC01000040.1, from coordinate 3,530 downwards.
GAGGGCACGGAGATCAAACTCGAGTTTGAAGTGCACGCAGCAAGGGACGGCTATTTCAACCTTCATATGGTGACGTTCGATGAAGCCAAATATGTGCCAGTACACGAAGCGCTCAGTAGAGAACCTTTTGAAATCACTTCATTTAAAGATACTAAAATCGTAGGGACAGTGACGACTGACCGCGATGGCATACTATATACATCCATCCCATATGAACCGGGCTGGAAGGCGAAAGTTGACGGTCAGGAAGTCTTGATCGACCCGATTCACAACGCCATGATCGCAGTGCCTGTTGAAAGAGGCACACATGAAATCGTGCTCTCTTATGTTCCAGAAGGCTTTGTCATGGGCCTTTCATTCAGCGTCATCGCAGTTGCACTGACCGCCTGGCTTTATTTAAAATTTGAAAGACGGCAAAAACAACAAAGCACCAAAAAAGGAGATCACCCCGATGCGTAAGCGTCGTGGGTGTCTCCTTTTTCATTCGCAGTGAAAAGCGTTATAATTTTTTTTCGATGATGTAACGTGGTCTGCGTTTGATTTCCTCGTAAATTCTAGAAATATAGACGCCAATAATGCCAAGAGAGAGCATGATCATCGAGCCGGTGATTAAAATAAGCAAGATAACCGTTGAAAAGCCGTCGATGGCGTGGCCGAAGAAAAAGTTGTAGATCGTTTGAGCGCCCATGACCAGGGCGAAAACAAGAAACAAAAGGCCGCTGAAAATCGTCAAATAAAGGGGCTTGCTCGTATAAGACAAAATCGCGCTCATCGCTAGAAAAACGAGTCTGCTAAACGAGAAGTGCGTCGTCCCTTCCTTTCGATCATCCACTTCAAAAGGGAACTGTATCACCTTAAACCCGACCCAACTCACGATGCCTCTAAAAAACAGGTTGCGTTCGTGAAACTCCCGAATCGTATTGACGACTTGCCTTTTCATCAGCTTGAAATCCGACGAGTTGTCCATTTCAAGACCCGTGATGCCCTTTAGCACTTTATAAAAGCTCTTCGCAAACAGTTTGTGTTTAAGAGACTCATGGCCACGTGAGGCCTTGACGCCATCGATGATGTCAGCGCCTTCGAGCGCCATAAGTTCGATCATTTTTTTTATATACCGCGGCGGATGCTGCAAATCGGAATCCATCGTCAGGTATAGGTCTGCGTCGATGGCTTCCACGCCAGCACGAAGTGCGATTTCTTTTCCAAAATTACGCGCAAACTTGATCGCATGAACGTCGCCAAATTCTGCGCAAAGCTCAGTAAGCACTTGCCACGTATGGTCTTTAGAACCATCATCGATGAACAGGTACTCGCAAAAGATGCCATCTTCACGGAGCGTTCTTCGAATCTCCGCCAAATGTTTCCGAACGGCATCGCCTTCATTGTAAACCGGGATGATGAGTGCCAATGTTTTGCCTTTTAAGTATTCCATTAAGTTGACCTCACTCTTTGTATATGATGGTTTTATAGATTAGGAAATTCCAGCAGACGACACAAGCCATTTTAAGAAACGGTGATACGAGCGGGCTTATGCCGACGATATCGATGAAAAAAGTCATCAGGATTACATTGGCGACAACAAGGTTGAAAAAGAAGAGCAGACCGTACTGGATGACCTGTTTTCTCATGTCGCCTTTCGACTTGAACGACCAAATGCGGTTGATGATAAATGAAAACCAGAACACGAGCGCATAGACGATGACGCTTGAAAGGACATAATGCCATCCTAAAACTTTGAGGAGGAACACATAAAGCGCATATTCGATCCCAAAAGCGGTGAACCCCGTCACTAAATAGCGATAAAGTTGGGCCAGTGTCTCTTTGTTTAAAAATGATTTAAGGGGTTTCATAGGTGCTCCTCTTTAGTGACCGTTGCTATTCATTATTATAGTATAAGACACTGTGCAGGGTCAAATATAGAAAAAAGCTGCTGCATCCTATAAAACATTCGATGCATCAGCTCAGTTGTTTAATTTGTTCGACATTGATGTGGTCGCTCTTAGGAAATGGACTCAACACACGGGCAAGCACTTTATGCATGACATCGCTATCGACACCAGGCAATAACACGATGAACTGGCTTTCGTTCCAAAGGGTGAATGTGTCGCCTTTTCGAAGCGCCTGCATGAGGTGTTGCTTCAAGTGGCTGACTCTAAGGGCTTCTTGTGAGGCGCTGTAACCGTCTATAGGTGAGGCGTTCACGACGCCTATGCTAAACGCTGCACCTGAGCGTTGGCTACGTCTTCTTTCTAGCTCATAAATCGATTTGAAGACATCCGGCTCACAATAAAAAGCGTTTTCAAGTGACAAGTTCGCCTCGAGTGCTTCCATGAGGCTTGACTCGTTGCCGATCGGCGAGTGCGTCTGAAGCAGGCGTTTATACATGAGCTTCATATCGCTGGAGGGTTTAAGCCCCATTTCATGATAATAAAAACCCGTGATGTATTCATAGTGTTCGAGCCCTTGCTTTTGACGGCCATTCTTAAGTAGTGCCTCCATCAGGTATAAATGGAAAGCTTCTTCATAGATGTCGATTTGAATCGCCTTTTGACAAAGTTCGATGATCAAATCATGCCGCCTGCTTGATTTTAGCAGTTCGACAGACTTTAAAACGGTTGTGAGGTAAAGCCTTCTATAGTGGTTTCTAACAGAAAACACCCAATGTTGGTCAAAGCACTCAGGCAGATAATCGCCATGATAGAGTGCCAAAGCTTCCATATATAGGTCGAGCGCCTTATCTTGCGCCGCGGTCCTAAACAAGTCGCCTTGCTTGATCAGCGATTCAAAGCGATCGATGTCGATCTCAAAGCATATCTGATCGTTCCATTTATAATAACCATTAGTGAACTGTAGGGTCTTCAGTTGATCGTGCACTTCTTCTTCACGAAGCGACTGCCGAAGCCTGTGCATTTGTCGCCTTAAAGTGCTTCTTGGGTCGCTATATTCTTCGGAGACCCATAGCTGATCCATGATGGCCTCTGGTGTAAACGTTCGGTCGCGATGCGTGAGCATGAACTTATAGAGCTCCCATATTTTTTTGGACCCTGAAGAAGACCTGACTAAAGATTCGCCGCTTTTTTTAACGTCGAATCGCCCCAAAGTCTCGATGATGAATGTCGGTTGCGCGTGGTCCACGGGTGAAGTGTTCATTGGTAACGCCTCCATAATAGTTCTTGTATAATCTATATTACCATTTTACGGGTAGAATCAAACAATTTTTTGTAAAAAGTCAATGCCATCTTAACAGAATATTCACAAAGGGGTCATAACCTATACATAAGTGAAACCTATAATGAAAACAGGTCAACGATATACAGATCGTTAACCAGATATAAACTCCCAAAAATTACCTAAATGATGCAACAAAACCCCAATAATGAATTCCGGGTGGGCATTCCCCCAAAATACCCCACTCGCGAAATTCCCCCCTTCTTAACATTTTATGTTGATGGGCTTAAATTCAAATGAATTTAAGCCTTATTTTTTTTCCCCAAATCCGAAAAACTATTCTAAGAACATCGCAACAAATT
>DMYC01000408.1 GCA_003482695.1 Clostridiales bacterium UBA8960 | reverse complement strand
GTGACGACCTATGCTATGTGTGTTTACACCTACACGTTTGCACTGTACTAATTTTTTTTGCGTTCATTTTCTGGATGAAATCGTTTTACACTATTTATTTCAATAGTTTTTTTGCTCGTTATTCCATACATATTCATGATTCATTTATGTACAAAATCTTGTACTGTTCCTTGTAACGATAAATTCAAAAGTCACTAATGTACACACATACGATGAAGTCCGTATGATGTAGAGACGTGTTCACATGTCATGTAGGGCGAGAACGATTCCGCAGTCGCTTCCATCGGCCGAAGGCCAACAAAGGGAAGCGCACGAGGACCAAGTGACGGCCTGCATGGCATGTGAACACGTCTCGTCGCATATGCCTTAATCGTCCTCTTGCTCTGACAGCCACCCATCCGCACCAATTTCAATAATCTTAACCATGTTTTCATATGCCTTTGCACGGTGAGCTGCACCATCGTTATAGAAATCACTCAAAATTTTACATGGAAAAGCATCGCATAGCCCACAATGTAATAAGCCTTTGGCGATACAACACGCCCGAGTTGGACAATCCTCTAAAAGGTCCTTTTCATTCCGACACCCCATACAATTCGCATTTTTCTTATAATTCTTGCATCCACCACAGTACATGCCACAAAGTGACAGCGTTTCATATTGTCCCATGAAGCTCCCCCATTTTCTTAGTATATTAAACACAGCCAAAAAGAATAACTATACACCATTATAATACTTATACAAGTCCTTTAGCAACGCCGCGAAGCGCGCAGAAAAAAATGGGTTTAAATATATGGAAAAAGTTGCCTCTGCCGCGGCACGCGAGCGAAGCGACGAGCACATAAATAGAGAACGATTCCGCAGTCGCTTCCATCGGCCGAAGGCCAACAAAGGGAAGCGCACGAGGACCAAGTGAACATTTATGTGCTCGTCGCTTCGCTCGCGTGCTGCGGCAGAGGCCTCCCCCCATAAAAAAACCCACCTGCATTCAGCAAATGGGCCAAGAATATATTCATATAACAATTCAACTAACCTTTGTAAACAACCTGACCATTCACAAGTGTATAAGCAACTCTAGCCTGAAGATCAAAAGGATGTCCATCCCAGATGACGATGTCGGCGTCTTTACCCGCTTCTATCGAGCCGAGTCTGTGGGAAATGCCTAAAATTTCAGCCGGGTTGATGGTGATGCATTTGAGGGCTTCCATTTCGTCAAGACCTGCTTTATGGGCAAGTGCTGCTGCCATCGGCAGGTATTCAAGTGGAATCACTGGGCTGTCTGTCATGATGGCGATTTTTACGCCAGCTTTCACCATAATACCCGGTGTGTCAAATGTCTTTTGGTTCAGCTCGAATTTTGACTTGTTGCCGAACGATGGGCCGATAATCGCTGGATAGCCTTCTTTTGCGAGCTGGTCTGCGATTAGGTGACCTTCCGTACAGTGTTCCAGTGTTAAAAGAACGTCGAACTCCTTTGCGATGCGGATCGATGTGAAGATGTCGTCTGCACGGTGCGCATGCGCTTTAAGTGGCATCTCTTTGTTAATGACTGGAAGCATCGCTTCAAGCTTCATGTCGAAAAGTGGCATTTTGCCTGCTTCTCCTGCTGCTGCCAGCTTTCTATCTCTATAATCGATTGTTTTCATTAGGGTTTCTCTAAGTTTTGCTGCCGTACCCATACGTGTGGAAGGCATCATCTTTTTATCGTTATAAACGCGCTTTGGATTTTCACCGAATGCACATTTCATCGCTAAATTTTCTACCACGACCATGTCGTCGATTCTGTCACCGTGAAGCTTAATGACTGAAAAAACGCCGCCTATGACATTGGCACTGCCTGGACCAGTTGCTGCAGTCGTGACACCACCTTTGAGCGCGTTTGCACAAGCTTCATCTCTTGGGTTGATGGCGTCGATGGCGCGAAGGTTTGGTGTGATGGGGTCGGTCATTTCATTGCCATCGGCCCCTTCGAAACCTATGCCTTCTTCCCACATGCCGATATGGCAGTGTGCATCGATGAAACCTGGAAAAACGTTCTTGCCCATCGCATCGATGACATCAGCGTCAAGCGGTGCGACGAGGTCCGTGCCAACTTCCTTGATTTTCCCATCTTCGATTAAAATGCAACCGTTTTGAATCACGTCGTCAGTCATTGTAAAAATTTTTGCATTTTTAATAAACAACATAGTCGTCCCCCTAAAATAATGTTTCGGTTCACTAAATAAATTATAGCACTTTCATGTGAATTGTACAGTCTAAATTTAGCTTTAAAGGGTTTCGTCCTTGATGTTCTTCATGGTTAAACCAATTTTGTTTTTGACAAGGTCTATGGTGAGAATTTGTACTTTGACGTTGTCACCCACTGAAACGACTTCCATCGGATGTTTGATGAAGCGGTCACAAATTTGGGAGATATGAACGAGTCCATCCTGTTTCACACCGATATCGACGAAAGCGCCAAAGTCGACAACATTTCGAACCGTACCGTTCATAACCATACCGACTGCGAGGTCTTCCATTTTGAGAACGTCATTTCTAAATACGGGTTTAGGCATTTCTTCACGTGGGTCTCTGCCCGGTTTCTTGATTTCTTCTATTATATCTTTCAGTGTCAAGACGCCAATATCAAGCTGTGCAGATAGATTTTCAAGGCCAGCCTTGTATTTCACATGCTCCGGTGTATCGCCCATGATGCCAGAGTAAAGAAGGACTTTATCGCTGATGTCTTTGATTGATCCGAATTCAATGTCTTTCGGCGTATACCCCAGTGTATCAAGCAGCTTCATCGTCGCTTCATATGCTTCTGGATGAACGGCCGTGTTGTCGAGTGGGTTCGTCGCTTTTGGGATTCTGATGAAACCGACGGCCTGCTGGTAAACTTTGTCGCCGAGGCGTTTGACTTTGAGCAGTTCTTTTCGAGACTTGAATTTGCCGTTTTCATCTCTATATGCCACGATGTTCTTAGCCAGTGTCATGGAAACACCCGCAACGTAGCTCAGTAAAGAAGGTGTGGCTGTATTGAGGTCGACACCGACGCTGTTGACACAGTCTTCGACGACATTGGTGAGTTGTTCTTCAAGGCGCTTTTGATTGACGTCATGTTGGTACTGACCGACACCTATGCTCTTTGGATCGATTTTCACGAGCTCGGCAAGCGGGTCTTGAAGCCTACGCCCGATGGAAATTGCACCTCTAATCGAGACGTCTATGTCCGGGTATTCATCTGTGGCAAGTTTTGATGCCGAATATACAGATGCACCCGCTTCACTGACGATCGTATAATAAACTTCTTCATCCAGTGTGCTGATGAGACCGGCAATAAGCTGCTCTGTCTCACGAGATGCTGTGCCGTTTCCGATCGGGATGATGTTGATTTTATGTTTTTTGATGAGTTTCGTTAAGACTTGTTTGGCCTCTTCGACTTTGTTCTGTGGAGCATTTGGGTAAATGGTCGCATACTCGAGCAATTTACCGGTCTCATCAAGTACCGCGAGCTTGCAGCCAGTCCTATAAGACGGGTCGATCGCAAGGACGCGCATGTCTTTCACCGGTGCGACTAGGAGGAGCGACTTCGTATTCTTACCGAAGACTTTGATTGCTTCCTCTTCAGCGTGCTCTGTGAGCATGCTTCTCACTTCACGTTCAATGGATGGCGAGATGAGTCGCTTATAGGAATCTTCAAGTGCTAGAATAAGCAAATCCGTCGTCACGGCTTTTGGCTCTTTAATGACCGCTTTGTGAAGCTGCTCTAAAATTTGCTCGTCAGGGCTGTTGATTTTAACGCGAAGCATTTTTTCCTTTTCACCGCGGTTCAGTGCCAATACCCTGTGATTTGCCACTTTTGAAACCGGCTCGGAATATTTATAGTACATATCGTAAACGGAGCTCTCTGACTCGTTTGTGGCGACGGATTCGATTACGCCTTGAGTGAGGTAGAACTTTCTGATAAATGTGCGGTTATTCGGGTCGTCCGAGATGCGTTCTGCGATGATATCCATTGCGCCAGCGAGTGCATCGCTTATTGTGTTTACGTCTTTATCCGGGTCGATATAACTTTCGGCGATTTCGTTTATGTCACCAGACAACATCGTTTGCGCCCAAATGATATCCGCAAGAGGTTCAAGTCCACGTTCGATCGCCTTCGAAGCACGTGTGCTTTTCTTTTGCTTGTAAGGGCGATATAGGTCTTCAACCGTTTGGAGGACGGTCGCTTTTTCGATGTCGGCTTTGAGCTCAGGTGTCATTTTGCCTTGTTCTTCTATGATTCGAATAACCTCTTCTTTTCTCGTCTGAAGATTTCTAAGGTATTTCAAACGGTCGTCAAATGCTCTAAGCACTTCGTCATCGATGCCACCTGTGACTTCTTTTCGGTAACGCGCGATAAACGGAATCGTGTTGCCTTCATCGATGAGTGCGATGGTCGCCTCAACTTGGGACGGTTTAAGCGACAACTCCTTCGAAAGCTGTGAAGTAATGAGTTTCTTGAACGCGATATTTTCAACTGTTTCATTATTGGGTGTTTGATTTGAGCTCACTATTGCTTGCCTCCTTTAAATATGCGTCGATGAAAAGGTCGATTTCGCCATCCATCACCGCTTGTATATTGCCCATCTCAGCACCTGTCCTATGGTCCTTGACAAGGTTGTATGGGTGGAAAACATAAGAACGTATCTGACTGCCCCATGTGATTTGGGAGTAGTCACCGGCCAAATCCTCGATGCGGTCTTTGTGCTCGCGTTCCTTTAGCTCGATGAGCTTACTTTTGAGCATTTTCATGGCTGTTTCGCGATTTGAGATCTGTGAACGCTCCGTTTGACATGCGGTCACGACGCCCGTTGGTATATGTGTGATACGAACAGCTGAATCGGTGGTATTGACGTGTTGCCCACCAGATCCTGACGATCTAAACGTATCGATTCTTAAATCCATTGGGTTAATGTCGATGGCAACAGAATCGTCGATTTCAGGCATGACATCGACGGACGAAAAGGATGTGTGCCTTTTTCCTGAAGCGTCATATGGCGATATGCGCACGATTCGATGAACGCCTTTTTCCGATTTGAGAAACCCATAGGCGTTTAATCCTTCAAACATGAGCGATACGCTTTTAATGCCCGCTTCGGTATCATCCTGCAAATCAAGTGTTTTCACAGTATAACCGTGTTGTTCACCCCAGCGTTTGTACATCCTCAGTAGCATAGCCGCCCAGTCTTGTGCATCTGTACCACCCGAGCCTGCGTGGATCGATAGGATTGCATTGTTGGCATCATAATCGCCCTTTAGCAGGGTTTCTAGAAGCAATTTATCATAACTCGCTTCAAGTGCGTCATAACTCTCCGAGACTTCGGCTTCAAATGAGTCATCACTGTCCATGAGGGCCATTTCCACAAGGCCTTCGATTTCCTCCGCTTTGTTTAAAAGGGCTTCGTATTTTTCCACTTTTGTTTTGAGCTGCTTTTGAAATTTAAGCTTGGTTTGCGCCGTTTCGTTGTCGTTCCAAAAATCTGGCGCAGTCATGTCCATCTCGATCTCTTCTATGCGATATCTGACGTTAGCCAGGTCAAAGTGACACCTCAAGCTCAGCGATGGACGCCTTTAGTTTTTTAATCTCTCTACCTATTCTTTCTAAAATAATCATAAAACCACCTCTTCACTTTATAAAGGCCAGAGTTGACGTTCTCAATTCTGGCCTTGACTTAAATGCTAAATTTGATTGGTATCCTGCCTAACCTATTCTTCCAGGTTCGCGCCGTGACATCTTTTGTATTTTTTACCACTGCCACATGGACATGGGTCGTTTCTTCCGACTTTTTTATCCACTTTCACAGGTTTTTTAGTGACTTCTGCATCGCCAGTGCCCGACGTATTCGTCACTTTCGCCACCGCTTTACGCTCGGTTTCAGTTTGGACCGTCGCATGGAACAATGCTTTGACAGTCTCTTCCTGAATGTTGGAGATCATCTCATCAAACATGTCGAAACCTTCCATTTTATAGGCGATCACTGGATCTTGCTGGCCGATGGCACGAAGTCCAATACCTTGCTTGAGGTCGTCCATGGCATCGATGTGATCGATCCAGTGAAGATCGACGACGCGTAGCAAGATGGCACGTTCCACTTCTCTCATGCGCTCAAGACCGATTTCAGACTCTTTAAATGCATAGATTTCTTTTGCTTTTTCGAAGATAACCGACTTAAGCGATTCGAACGTCAAGCTTTCAACATCTGTAAACTCAATTGCACCCTGTGGTAAGAAGATTGGTTGCAAGTGGTTCAGAAGACCGTTCAGATCCCACTCTTCAGGATATTTATACCCCTCCGTGTATATCGGAATGGTTCGGTCGATGACTTTCTCGATCATGTTGATGACATTGTCGCGCAAATCCTCACCATGAAGCACTTTATTTCTTTGACCGTAAATGATCTCTCTTTGCTTATTCATAACATCATCGTATTGAAGGACGTGTTTACGTATGCCGAAGTTGCGACCTTCCACTTTTTTCTGTGCATTTTCGATGGATTTGGATAAGAGTTTGTTTTCAAGCTGCATCTCTTCATCAAACCCAAGCGTTTCAACCATGGCTTTCGCACGGTCTCCAACGAACAATCTCATGAGGTCATCTTCAAACGAGATATAAAATTGTGTGGATCCCGGGTCGCCTTGACGACCGGCACGGCCTCTAAGCTGGTTGTCTATACGTCTTGATTCATGACGTTCTGTGCCAATAATATGCAGACCACCAACCGATTTAACCAGTGCGGCTTCTTCGTCTGTCACTTTTTTATGCATCGCATAAAGTTCGTCATAGACCGGTTTCGCCTCAAGGACGATTGGGTCATCCCCAATAATCGGACTCGACACTTTGTTTACGATATGCTCATCATACCCTTTTTTCACCATGTCGCGTTTCGCTAGGAACTCAGGATTGCCTCCAAGTACGATGTCCGTACCACGACCCGCCATGTTTGTTGCGATGGTAACAGATTGGTAACGTCCTGCTTGTGCGACGATTTCTGCTTCCCTATCATGTTGTTTGGCATTGAGCACTTCGTGCTTGATGCCTTTCTTTTTAAGCAACGTGCTCAAAAACTCTGATGTTTCTATACTGATGGTACCCACAAGTATCGGTTGACCTTTTTCGTGTCTCGTTTCAATATCTGTTAGCACCGAGTTGAATTTCCCTCTTAAATTTTTGTAAATCGCATCGTCAAGATCCAATCTCGCAATGGGTTTATTCGTCGGAATCATGACGACGTCCATGTTGTAGATGTGTCTGAATTCATCTTCTTCCGTCTTCGCCGTACCCGTCATACCCGCAAGTTTTTTGTACATACGGAAGTAGT
>DMYC01000158.1 GCA_003482695.1 Clostridiales bacterium UBA8960 | reverse complement strand
GACCGGGTGAACAAAAACTTGAGATTGATCGAAGAAGAATTCAGGAGCGCATTGACGAGATTAGAAAACAAATCGGTGAAGCGGATAAAAACAGGATTGTTCAAAGACAGTTAAGAAAGAAAAACGAGATACCGGTGGTTTCGCTTGTCGGTTATACAAATGCGGGAAAATCATCCATTATGAATTGCCTCATAAGACTGTCTGGAGATCAAGATGAAGAGAGACATGTTTTCGAGAAAGATATGCTCTTTGCGACGCTTGATACTTACAATAGGCGAATTCTTTTAGAGGATAAGAAAATGTTCATCCTTACAGATACAGTCGGTTTTGTATCAAAGCTGCCACATAGTCTTGTGAGCGCATTCAAAGCGACGCTTGAAGAAGCCTTGAATGCAGATTTATTGCTTCATGTGGTGGATGCCTCAAACGCGCATTACAAAATGCAGATGGAAGTGACCATGCGCGTTCTGAAAGAGCTAGGGGCGGATGCAATTCCGATGGTAACAGTTTACAATAAAATAGACAAAGGTTCTTTGGTAAATGATGGCACTAGTGAAAGCGCATACATTTCAGCCAAGACAGGCGAAAATGTCGAGCTGCTATTGGAACAAATCAAGTCGAAAATTTTCAAGGACCATTTATTGGGTAAGTTTCTCGTTCCGTATTCAGAAGGGCGAGTGGCGTCTTATTTATGTGAAACGTATAAAGTCGAAGAGATGGATTATTTGGAGGAAGGAACGATGATCGTCGCGGAAGTGTCAATCGCCGATTATAATCGTTACAGTGCGTTTTTAGTATGAAAAGTCATTTTACACTTTTGAGTGAAGCGGAAGTTGAAATCAATATCAGCAAATCGAGATTTATTGGGTATGCAACACCAGTGAAAGATGAAGACGAAGCCATTGTTTTCATAGAAAAAATCAAAAAGAAACACTGGAATGCAACACACAATGTACCCGTTTATGTGATTGGTGAAAATTTTAATGTCCAAAGGTACTCCGATGATGGTGAGCCGTCGGGAACAGCTGGTGTGCCAATACTTGAAATGCTGAAAAAGGAAGAGATTACAAACGTATGCATCGTTGTCACGAGGTACTTCGGAGGAGTCAAACTAGGCACAGGTGGCCTAGTTAGAGCTTATACGCAATGTGCCAAGGCCGCTTTAGAGGCTGGTGAAGTGGTCGAAAAGAGATTGAATTTATTAATTATGGCGTCGTTTGATTACCATTATCACGGTAAAATTCAAAATTATATCATGAATGAGTCGGGCGTTTTAGTGAGAGAAACTCGATTTACGGATAAGGTCGAAATGGCCATCTATATGGATCCTGAATTTAAGGATGTCATATGTAGCCAACTGATTGAGTTGACTTCCAATCAAGTGACCCTCATGGAGGCCGACGAACATTTCTTAACCATTAAACAAGATGAGGTGCTATCTGCCGAGTCAAAGAAGGGAGAAGTCATATGGATGCGTTAATAAAATCGATGCTCGACAAAAAAGTTTGGGCAGTAGTAGGTGCAACAGAGAATTCTGGAAAGTTTGGAAATAAGATATATAAGAAGTTGAAACGCTTTGGTTATGAAGTTTATGCAGTCAATCCTATGTATAAGACGGTTGATGGTGATCCTTGTTATCCGTCACTTGAGTCGCTTCCTAAAAAAGTAGATTGCGTCAACGTCGTCGTAAATCCTGAAAAGGCAATAGAGGTGTTGCGCACGACCATTGAACTCAAAATCGAAAACATCTGGTTTCAACCGGGTACTTTTACACCTGAGATTGTTGAGACGTCTGAAACTGCAGGACTGAATACGGTATATTTAAATTGTGTACTCGTCGAACTCGATCAAATATAGAATGTAATAGCGAAAGGAAGTAGTCAAGATGGTGAAAACGGTTGAAGAAAAAATTGATCTTACGGTAGAATGGATTAGAGAACAGGTTAACCTCTCAAAAACAAATGGTATTTTGGTGGGTTTGTCTGGTGGCATCGATTCTGCCGTCGTCGGATGTTTAATTAAGCGCGCGTTTCCCGATCGTGCTTTAGGTGTCATTCTCCCTTGCAAGAGCAACCCAAAAGACGCACAAGATGCAATCGCATTAGCGCAGGCATGCGACATCGATTATGTTACCGTCGATTTAACGGAAGAACACGAGTCTTTGCTCGGCAAAATCAATCGAAGGCTTGAAGGTCAAGATGTGAAAAATGAAAGATTGGCGCTTGCCAACCTTAGAGCAAGGCTTCGAATGACGACCCTTTATGGTATTGCGAACTCACTTGGATACCTTGTTGCGGGTACGGACAATGCCGCAGAAATTCTGACGGGATACTTCACAAAATATGGCGATGGCGGTGTGGACTTAATCCCTATCGGCAACTTGCTTAAGAGAGAGGTTTTTGAATGGGCTCGTATTTTGGGTGTGCCAGAGCAGATTATAAGTCGAAAACCATCCGCTGGTTTATGGGAAGGTCAAACAGATGAAGCAGAGTTGGGGACGACATATGATATAATCGACGATTATTTAATGGGGTTCGAAGTACCTGAAGATGATCGTATCATTATTGAGCGTTTACACGACATAACAGCCCATAAGAGAAGAATGCCACCAGCACCTCCAAAATTCTAGCATACTAAAATAATCTGTGCTATAATATGTGTGCAAATTATAGCCTAGAACAGGAGAATGAACGTGGGAAGAATAGGGACGATTATCAATCGAAAAGGTAAACAAGATGCTAAAAAAGCGAAGGAGTTTACCAAATTAGGGCGTTACATCATGGTAGCAGCACGTGAAGGTGGGGCTGATCCCACATACAACGCTGCACTCATGAGTGCGATCGAAAAAGCAAAGGCAGCGAACATGCCAAATGACAATATAGACAGAGCGATAAAAAAAGGTGCTGGAGAAAATGATGGTGCCGTTTTTACAGAACTCACATATGAAGGTTATGGACCAGGTGGCATAGCCGTGTTAGTAGAATGTTTGACCGACAATACAAACCGCACAGCTGCCAACGTCAGAAGTTATTATTCGAAAGGCAAGGGCAACCTTGGCACAAATGGCTGTGTAAGCTTTATGTTTGACCGTAAAGGTGTACTCATCATAGACAAAAAAGAGTCGATGAATGACGAAGAGCTAGAAATGACTTTCATAGAAGCTGGTGCAGAGGATATCTCAATTGAAGAGGAGCATTATGAAATCATTACGAGTATCTCTGATTTTGCAGAAGTCAGAGATGCGTTGTCAGCGCAAGGTTTCGTATTCTCAATGGCAGAACTCCGTTACTTGCCTCAAACGATGTCAAAACTCGCCGATGCAGATGACATTAAGTACATGCAAAAACTCATTGACCTTTTAGAGGACGATGACGATGTGCAAAACGTGTACCATAATTGGGATGAATAGAATTACTGAGGGGATGCTTGAAAAGGTATCCCTTTCTTATTTATGATCTAACAAAAAAAGCCCCCGCTGTGCTATAATATAGTGGATTAAGCTTCAAATTATTCATAGGAAGTGACGCATGAAAAAACAGACAATCAAAATAATAATTTCCTTGATGGTACTCATCGTTATTACAAGTGGTTTTAAAGCACTTCAAATCAATTTAGAACAACAGTTTGAACTTGTTGATTATAAAAATAGGCTAGAGCAAAAAGAACTGGAAATCAAAGAGTTGATGACTTTTGAAGAAGTCATCGGTGCAAAAAATGAAATAATTGAAGCGCGTGAAGAACAGATTAAAAAACTCGAAGAAGAAGTGTCTATGATCGCTTCTCGTTATGAGACCGTCAAAGCTCAGAATAAAGCTTTGACAGACAAAGTGGTCTATTTGACGTTTGACGATGGGCCATCAAAATCGGTGACACTGGAAATCGTAAAAATACTTGAAACATATGATGTAAAAGCGACATTTTTTGTTCAGGGAAGAAATGTCGAAAAGAACAAAGAGGTGCTAAAGATTGTGCACGACTCGGGTCATGTCATCGGAAATCACTCGTTTAGCCACAACTATGCAATCATTTATCAGAATGAAACCCAATTTTGGGAGGATTTTAATAAGGCACAAGATGTCATCTTTTCTGTTACAGGCTCGTACCCGGAAGTCTTCAGATTCCCAGGTGGTTCTTTATCGGCTTTCAACTTGCTCGGTGAGTCGGCGTATAAAAATATTACGAAGGGCTTGCTAGAGAGAAACATGCAACACTTTGACTGGAATATAGACAGTGGTGATGCAGCATCGAGTTACGCCACTGCTGGAGAGATAAAAATGAATGCGTTTACTCAACTGGCAAAAAAGAAACATGCCATCGTTTTATTCCATGATACGGATATGAAGTTGTCGACAGTGGAAGCTTTGCCAGCGATCATAGAACACTATTTGGCAATGGGATATCGCTTTGATGTTTTGGTGCCAAACGGGTTTACACATCAACAAAGATAGAATGGAGATCAAATTTTGAAAAGTCCAAGATATATGTTGAATTTCAAGTGCATTGGTGGCGATTGTGAAGACAATTGCTGTATTGGTTGGGATGTTGATATTGACAAAGAAACTTATATTAAATATAAGAATGTCACTCATCCTCAAATGAAACGGGAACTTGACAGGTACATAAAAAAAAACCCGGCATCTTATGATGATAAGGTCGATTATGCATTTGCGATGCTTGACGCAAACAAGCATTGCACTTTTTTAAATGCGGATCGTCTTTGTATGATTCACAAACACTTAGGAGAGTCCTTTCTCTCAAACGTTTGTGGCAGTTTTCCACGCATCAACAATATGATTGATGGCACACTTGAACAAAGTGCAACCCTTTCTTGTCCTGAAATCGCCAGACTTGTTCTCGGTTCTTCATCATCCATGGAGATTCTAGAACTTGGCCCTGCTAAACCTTCATCGATCATCACATATGACGTTAAACAAGAAGCGCGTAAATTTAGCGGTAAGCTGCCGTCGAAACTGTCCATCGTTAGAGACGCTTGCATGTCCTGTTTTGAAGGCGAATCCACTGATTTGACGACGGTGAATCAACGGCTTATGAAACTGGGTGATTTTATCATCGCTGCAGATCAATTGGAAAAGCAAAAAAAACTAGGTCAAATAGAAGCGTTGATTAAGCGCCTTGGTGAAAGGGCGATTTCTTTCACCAAGGATGATACTCAGCTAAAGCCCTTTGTTTCGATTTCTGAAAAACTCATAAAACATCTGCACCATGTTGGGGCGGATGATTCCATTAGATATGTCG
>DMYC01000195.1 GCA_003482695.1 Clostridiales bacterium UBA8960 | reverse complement strand
AAATCGCGTGTGGAAAAATCAGAACAATACCTACGATCAATTGAGGGATCACGTGTGGCAACACATGGTGCCATGCTATATATAGATAACTTTTTCCAAACATCCTCGAAATTTTGGTATACTGCATCGCCTTAATCTGGAGCACTTCGGCGCGAATCACCCGGGTCAGAGAAGTCCAGTGTGTCACCGTAACCCCTATGACGATTCCCTTTAGTCCGCCGCCTACGGCTATCGAAACCAGTATGACCACTAGCGTATGGGGCACAGCCAAGAAAAGATCCACCAACCAAGACACGCATGCATCGACTTTACCACCCAACAAGGGTCCAACGCCGCCAAAGAGAAGTGCAATCATTCCACTGCTGAAAGCACAAAAAAGTCCGATTCGCATGCTGATGCCTAGACCCTTAATCGTCCTAAGAAACATGTCGCGACCAACCCAATCTGTACCGAAGAGATGGGTGACGCTTGGTTTTTCAAATTTTGCCATCAAGTTCACATGTAGGTCATCCACGTGAATCAATCGAGAGGAAAACAGGATTAAAAGGAGCAAAGCGATAAAAACACCTGTGGATATGCGTGCTTTTCTTCTGTAATTATACACGATGTGCCTCCTTTATCCTCGGGTCCACCAAATAGTAAATTAGGTCTGCTGTCAAATTGCCTAGAAAAACAAATGTCAAAGTGATTAAAACGATCCCCATAAGCAATGAGAAATCGCTTCTAAGCCCCGCTTCGACGGTGGCTTTCCCAAGTCCAGGATAGGAAAAAACTTGCTCGACAAAAACAGCTCCACCAAACAACTCACTGATGGATAGAAACTGAAGCGTGATCGCTGGCAATGATACATTTCGAATCACATGATACCAAATCATCTGCGCCTTTGTTTCCCCCCTTGCTTTCGCAAAGAGTATAAAATCCGACGTCAACGTTTCCAGCACTTTTTGTCTCGTATGAAGGCAGATGTTGGCGATTCCGATCAAACTGAGCGTCAGAACTGGTAAAACCCTATGCGATGCTTTATCTAGCCATGTAACATGCTCTGATAAAACGCCTATGGGCACGCTGAGTCCAACTGGAAACCACCCCAACTGTACTGAGAAAATCATGACAAATAGTATACCGAGCCAAAAGGTCGGTGTTGAGATGAGAATATGGCAATACCCTTTAATCAGTCGATCGATGAGGCGGTCTTCATTGGCACCCGAAATGATGCCTAGTACGAACCCTATCACGCCTGAAAGTATCCATGACACGAACATCAACACAAATGAGGCGATGGCTTTCTCCGAAATAACTTCGAGAACAGGACGTCTATAAATGATGGACGTCCCCCAGTCTCCCCTTACCATATGCGAAGCCCATGTGCTGAATCGTTCAAGTGGGGGTTTGTTCAGGCCCCAAGATTCTGCGATAAGTTCTCTTTGCGCCATACTGACTGTAGAGTCGTTACCGACATAGGCCGTGACCGGATCGATGGGCGATGTCTCCAGCAAAATGAACGTGATGATGGTTATCGCGATGACGAGAGATGCATATTTGACACTTTTTTTTATGATGTATTTCCACAACCCGTTCTTAATGGGCATGCTTACCTCCAGGTCCACTGTGCAATATTGTCGAAAATTCTGCCACCATGTGGTTGAACGATTGGGTTTCCAAAGTCAAAGCCCTCTGCTGCCAAGTAGATGTGGTTTGCATTTGCAAGCCATACATAAGGCGCGTCGCCTTTTGCAGAAGCATGAATTTGTGCGGCTTTCCAGTATTTGATCGCCTCCACTTCATCCACTGCGGCCAGTGCTGCATCGATATTTTCGTTCACTGAAGGATGGTCATAGCAGCCTGAGTTGTCCCAGGGAACGATGCCCCCTGCATTGCCGCCATAATAAAGATTATAAAGCTCTGATGGATCGCCTGATCCAAAGCCGTAGAATACTGCGTCTCGATGAATGTCCTCTAATATCGTGTCCCAGGTGGTTTTCTTCAGCGTCACTTCGATGCCTATATTTTTCGCGACATTTGCGAACTCAAGTGCCATTTCCTGGCGATAGACGCCGTTTGTGTAAAGCAGGTTGAACGCCGCACGTATGCCGTTTTTTTCCAAAATGCCGTCGCCGTCTTCATCCTTCCAGCCAGCATCCGCCAAAATGCGCTTTGCTGCCGCTTCATCCCCATACTCGTTCGGCGTTAGAACTGTAGATTCATTTAACCATGGCATTTTTTCAAGCCCTGTAGTCGATACGGTTCCATATCCACTGAGCACACCTTCAACGATGCGCTCGCGATCAACAGCGGTGTTCAGCGCTTTACGAATGGCCAAATCGCTTGTTACGTCATTGCCCATAATCGCACCGTCCTCTGCGCGTTTGCCCTCGTTTGGAACCATCGGAAAGCATACGCCATAGCACTCGATGCTTTCAAGATCGATGACCTGTGTGCCTTCTATCTTTTGCGCCGCTAGGTCTCCGCTGATTAGTGCCACATCTATGGTGCCGTTTTTCACGCCTGCATAGGCGGCATCTTGCTCTAAAAAAACAAGGGTCACTTTTTGAAGCTCAGCGGGCTCGCCATAGTAGCTTTCGTTTGCCTGAAAGATTGCTTGTTGGCCTTTGTCCCATTGGACCAATTTATATGGACCTGAACCGATCGGTTGGTCTTTAAAGTTCTCGTCATGTGCATGTTTTGGTACGATTCCCAGATATGCCAATCGCTCTAAAAACGGGGAATAGGGTCTGGTGAGACCAAATGATAGCGTATATGCATCGACCACGGTTATCGTGTCGATAATCGTCAGATCGATGTCCGATGCGGAGGCTTTTGCGGTCAAATAAGTATAAGCCACATCCTCGGCGGTGAGCGGTGTGCCATCTGAAAACAAAGCGTCTTTTCTGATGCGCACGGTCCAAGTCAATTTATCTTCTGAAACGTCATATCCTGTTGCCAAGTCGTTTTCCCACCCCAGTGCTTTGTCTCTTCTAAAGAGTGTTGAAAACAATATTCTTGTGATTGAGCCGTGTCCACTCGTTGTTGCATCAAATCCCGACTCAGGCTCTGAGCCGATGGCGACGATGAGTTCCGAATTTTGCTTTCGCGCTTCTCGTGCGGCTTCGACACTAGAGCTTTGTCCACATCCAGCAGCCACAGACATGATCATGATGATTATAAGTATGAGTGCGACCATTTTTTCGATTTTTAGTTTATTCATTATTTTCCCCTTAAAAACATACTTTTTCACGGCTTTAAGTATAACAAACCATGATTCATAAACAAGCCATTTGGGGGGATATAAAAAAACACAGTCCTCTTTGCGCGAGAACCGTGCTTATACAGTTATTTGATCTAAAAATTTAGAATAGTTACGCCGAGCACATGCCCCGGATGGGGATGCACTTTTATTTGATCATACCATCTATCGCACTGTTGAGTTTCTCAATTGCCGATTGGTCACCCGTTTCCACAGCATCCACGATACAATGTGCGATGTGGTCTTTAAGAATGACTTTCCCTGTATTGTTGAGTGCGGAGATTACCGCCGAAAGTTGAATCAATACTTCGCTGCAATCCTTGCCTTCTTCGACCATGCGTTTAACGGCTTCCAGATGACCGGATGCGCGCGCCAGTCTGTTTATGACAGCTTTCGTGTGTTCGTGCGAATGTGTATGGTCGTGCATTTGGGTGCTCTCTTTATGATTTTTCATGAAATTACCTCTTCAATCTTAAATTTAGGAAACAAGTGATCAGGGGGTCGGACCCCCTGATCATTCCCATGATCACTTTTCACATTTATGTCCACGACATCCACCACACTCGCAAGCTCGATCATGCCCACTACACAGTACATAATCGCCACCTTCAATATGCATGATTTTTCCATTTACAAGCGAGTCAGCCAGTTTTCTCCGGGCGTCATTATATATTCCTTGAACAGTTGTTCTCGCAATCCCCATTTGAGACGCGCATTCCTCTTGTGTAAACGACTCAAGATCGATTAATCGTATCGTCTCATACTCATCAATACTCATAACCACAAATGCTTCACTATTTATCACTGAACCTATGGGACCAAATCGGTCATTATCAGGTAGGCAACATACTTTTCGCCATTTTCTAGGTCTTGCCATGCTATGTTCCCTCCTCTTTCGCGACTCACAAAATGCTTCTAGCGCTTACTTTTCTTCTTTAATTATACGTCGTATCCGATATATGTCAATAATATATGGTTGAATAACCATTCCTTCACAGTCAGTACAACAATATTAAAAAAGTATTAAACAGTAAAAATTAGATTGATTAATTCCATAAGTGGTATTATAATCATAATTGAAACAGGAGGTGCTTATGAAGAACATCAACGAAATATTACTCCATCCCATTCGGATGAGAATCCTGCAACAGTTTTCCAAGAGCCAGACACTCACTGCCACTGAAATCTGCCAATCACTCGGAGACATTCCCCGCACCACCGTTTACAGACATATAAACACCTTGATTGAAGCAGAGCTCCTTACAGTGGTATCCGAAAAGAAAATAAGAGGTAGCTACGAGCGAACATTGTCAGTCAATATAAGTACATACTCGAAGCACAACACACGGGAAAACGCAGACCAAAACGCATTCAATTTTCTGATGACACAATATGGCAAATTTCATCGCTACTTCGAAAAAGAAACGTCAGATCCGGCAAAAGACCGCATCTTTTTATCAAATGTCACTTTCATGATGACCGACGAAGAGTACGATGTTTTTCTATTGAGGCTACAGGCACTATTTAAGGAATACCATTTCGATTACACAGAAGGTAGAAGAGCCCGAGATGTTTCATTTCTCTCGGCCCCAACTGAACCATAAAATGGAGGATTTAACCATGGAACAAAAAAATAAACGCAAATGGAGAAGAAAGCTTATGTTAGTATTGAAGATCATTCTAATCATCAGTGTGCTTTCAATGAGTATCGGTGCACTCCTACACGCCACACTATTTAGGGCTAAACTGTCTGCCATCGCACCATACGGCGAACTGGTCAATGTTGGCGACGGTCAAATGCATGTATATAGCCTTGGCGAAGGCATTGATACCATCGTACTCTTGCCAGGTCTTGGCATACCATTGCCTTCAGCTGACTTCGGCCCACTTATGCGAAAACTGGCTGAGGACTACCGGGTCATCACGATCGAGTACTTCGGCGTTGGCTTCAGCAGTGTGACAGATGCTGAACGCACAAGCGCACAGTTCGTGGACGAAATCAGGGGTGCATTGTCAGCGCTAAACATCGATACGCCTGTCATCCTGATGCCGCATTCCATCTCGACCGTTTATGCGGAGCATTACGCAACCCTTAATCCTGAAGCGGTCAAAGCCATCATTTCACTGGACGGAACAAGTACGGCCTACTATGCAGAAACACCGAAAATTCTTAACGCAATCCTCCCTATCGTCAAATTTCAGCAGTCTCTCGGTGCAACTTCGATTCTGTCGGGGTTAGTCGTCAATAAAAGCAAATCCATGGCAGCCGGGTATACCGAAAAGGAGATCAACGACATCGTAACGTTCTCAGGCTTCTCGATGAACGATAATACACTGGAGCAAATGCGGACTTCGGGCGAAACGATCAAAGAGGTCATGGATTTACCATTTCCAGAGTCTGTCGCCTACTTCAAGATCATCTCGAAAGACACCTTCGAGAAACCGAATAAACAGCTGAAGATATCGCCACAGGATTATCAATTTGAACATTTGAAAAGAATCGGCGATCACGCAATCTATGAAGTGCTAGAAGGCAATCACTTCATCTACCACTACAACGAAGGGCGCATTTCGGAAATCGTCGCTGAAGTGCTCGCCGATTTACAAGAGACTAAGAAATAGCAAAACACGATTTAATTAATTAAGCCCAAGAGTCAATCCATGCGATTTTCTCTTGGGCTTCTCGTTTTTCAGTTCGATGCAGTTTACTCAAGAAGCGTCTTAATCCGCTCTACCGCTGTCTCCCACGGCCTTGCAGGCACAGTCAACACCTCTGTTCCCTGAACCTGCGCCTTTAGCCAATTGTTATAGCTTAGGCTAAGTGCACTTCGCCCCTCCTGAATCGTCCCTTCACGCTCCTGATAATTGCTGATGATCTGCGACAAATCATCCTCCGTCACGATGATCGCTTTCACACGGTCCTTTGTCCGATCATCCTGCATCAGCATTTTACATAGCTCCGGCGCGATGAAGTCCCCCTCCAGAATCATGGGACGCCCTTCCTCCAGATGATTATTGATGACCAGTTCCAATGCCTTAGCCATGGCATTCGCATAGCTGACCATAATTTCGAGCTTCTTTTCAAGGGGTTGCGCCACAGCCTCCTCAAAATGATTGTTCCAGTAGTGAAATACCGGGTAGTCCTCTTCACGTGTAAAATGCTCCACGATGCATTGAAAATCGTCCACTTGAACGACATTCACATCGTAAACTTTTGCCAGTTCATAGCTTATATTGCTCTTTCCGACGCCGCTTGCGCGGCCCACCAGTAGTATATCAAATGGTCTTTTCATATCACGTCTCCTAGTTTGTCCTTTATAACAGCGCTTGCCAAATCATAATCGTTTTGATACCCACCAAAGACCTCATCCTTGACGATACGATAGCCCGCTTTTCTGTAGATGGAAACCGCCACATAGCTCCACGTTTGCGTGTGGAGATAAAAGTCCCTATCTCCTTCAAGCGCAATCATACGCTTCATCCCTTCAAAAACGATTGCCTTTCCGAGCCCCAAGCCTTGATAATCTGGCAGCACACCAACCCAGTGAACCGATGGTTCCCTGATTTCTTCTGTATAGTTCCACCAGTTCGTGAGTGTCGCTACGCAGGCTCCTGAAGTGTCCACGATAAAAAACGCACGACTTTTGAGTGCCTCTGGATATGGCAAGTAGTTCGTTTCAAAGTATTCCGATGCCTCTTCCATCGTGTCAAACTCGCCCACGGCAACCATAATCTCCGACCATACCCGCGCATCGCCGGGCTCAAAAGCCTTAAATGCGTATCCCTGCGGAAGTACGACAGGCGGATAATCGGACCCTTTTAAACGCTTCATGATGATATTATAATAAGGCAGTGATTTGTCTAACATTCACGTCTCCTTAACCTTTTGAAAAATAATCGGAATCAAGTAAACCATACATTTTTGTATCAACATAAGCATTGTTATACAAAAACGATTCCCTTTTAACGCCTTCAAGCTTGAACCCGACCTTCTGATATACTTTTTCAGCACGGGGGTTGAAACTATAGACCTCAAGACTGATCTTATGTAGCTTCAAGATCTCCATCCCATACTTAATGAAAAGTGAGATTGCTTCTGTTCCAATCCCTTTGTCACAAGCGAATTCGCTCAATAAAACCCTGAAATTTGCATTTCCAGTGTCCTCATCATACTCGTTATATACTAGCTCGCCTAGAACCTGATCCGTTGACTTGTCCGCTATCGCAAGATCCAATCGATCATTCTGATCGTTTCTAGTGCGGTACCAATTTCTGATCCGTTCCTTTTCCTCTTGACTCGCATCGACATTAGCCTCTTCATCACATGAAACTGAACCTGTCAGCTTCTTGAGATTGGGCTCATCGAGAATGCTCAAAATCGTTTCGACATCCTTTTCCTCGAAAGGTCTTATGAGGATACGCTCACCTACTATGGACGGTTTTGTTAAAAAATCTCTAATTTGCTTCATGTTGTGCTCCTTATTGATAGATTGTCAAAAAACAGAGTATACCTGAATCAGTACAGAATTTAACCTATCTTAAGTTAGGATTTTA
Source organism: Clostridiales bacterium UBA8960 (assembly GCA_003482695.1). Classification (GTDB taxonomy): domain Bacteria; phylum Bacillota; class Clostridia; order Peptostreptococcales; family Acidaminobacteraceae; genus Fusibacter_C. The sequence goes on along the minus strand of DMYC01000195.1, from coordinate 2,543 downwards.
GTCACATAAGGTGAAGTCATAGCTGCCAACATGGCACTGTAAGTCAAATTGAACGTCACCAAATCACCCACCTGAGCATCGTAATCCGCGTGCGTCAAATCGATAATCGTATGATCGCTCGTTGCACCTAAAACCGAAAGATTGGCATCTATAGGCATTAACCCGCCCGGATCAATGTCTTGCCTACCGACATTAAGGATGCCGCGAAGCATGATTCCTTTATCTTCTATAACCGGACTATTTCCAAAGGCATCTTGCCCAAGTTCGCCGATAGGAACAGAAGGCTTTTTCTTACACTCAATCACTTCAGCGACCAACTTAAATGCATCTTGATACGTGTCTGGCCAATCACACCTTGAAACCGTTTCTTTTCCAAGCAATATTCCCTCACCAATTCGGAACTGGTTTATGCCACTTGGTATGCCGCCCTGCGACAAAAGCATCTGTGAGCTGGAATTGCCTGCAGACAGCACTTCAAACTTAAACCGATAAGCCTCTTCCATATTTCTAGCCAGCTCTAAAAAAGCAGTGTTATTCTCATGTGTAGGAATCGTACCGTTAAGATCGGTTAAGTTCATTCCGAGCCCCCAGATTTCAATCCCTTTTAGACGTGTTGCCTCACCTAAAAAATCGAACAAGTCTTCCGGCATGATACCTTCTCTCAAGTCTCCCATATCCACCATTATGATGGTTTTGTGGACTTTACCGGACTTAATCGCTTCCTCAGAAAGTGCACTTAACACCTTAATTTCTGAGTTTAAACTACAATCAGCAAGTTCCACGGTCCTATGTACTTCAGAGAGGTGTGGAGAACGCATTAACATAAAAGGTCTCTCGATTCCATTGGCTTTCATTTTCTCTATATTGAGTAATCTTGAATCGCCTATCCAAGTGATGCCACCTTTAAGCATTGCCTTCACGACTTCGGTATGCCCCAAAACACCTTTAGATACGCCGACGACTTCTATACCACTCTTTTGGCACTGTGCAACAATTGTTCTTGCATTATGCTCAATTTTGTCCAAATTTATTTCTAAATATGGTGTTTTCATTTGACTGCCCCCCATTTTATTTTTCACTTCAAAAACACCAATCCAGTGCGTCAACATCTTACCAATAGTTAGGTCGTCGCACGCTCCAAAAACGTAATTGTTCTTTCCTCAGAATTCAGTTCTGTCATTATTCCATAAGGTATAATTCCAATCGGCTTGGCATGTCCAAAATTCGCATTGTAAAAAATCGGAAGATCATCAAGATGTTCTTCATTGCAAACCACTTGCTTGATTGCTTTCTTATACTCTTCGTAATAGACTTCCCCCTGTGGTTTACCGACGATAATTCCTTTTATCACACTTAAAATCCCTTGCGCCGCAAGATTTCGGAACGTCCATTTTATGATGTCTGGCAACGGTTTATCCTCGCTCGTTTCGATAAACATTATTGCGCCCTGCCACTCCTCGATCGTCGGCCAAATCGAAGTACCGACCACCATCGGAAACACATCGATGCATCCACCAAGCAAATGTCCTCTAACAATGCCACTGCCACTAATGACTTCATAGCCTTTTGGGTCTTCTTTCAGCGTACTAGGCGTGTTCATATTGCTTTCTTCCCACGAAATATAATCATCACTCCATACTGGACTTGGTTTAAGGGCATACTTGTCCCACTCACCAAACAAAATATCATGCACAGCCGAACTGGTGTAATCAAACATCTTAACGTACTCGCCAAACTCACACATAATCGATGGCCCATAAAACGATACAAGACCCGCTTTGAACATCATGAAGTGATTCGTGGTGGTATCAGAGTACCCCATAAAGACCTTGGGGTTGTTTCTAATAATATCAAGGTCGATAAAAGGGAGCGTTCGAATCGTATCATCCCCACCGATGGCGCAGAAAATACCATCGATTGACTTATCCTCAAAAGCATCCATCAAGTCCTTTGCTCGGAGCTCAGGATGGTTTGCCACAAATTCTGAGCCCTTCAGCGCATGTGGCATCACGACGACTTCTAACCCAAAGTCATTTTCCAGCCTCTGCTTCGCAATGTAAAACTTATGAATCAGTGCATCATCTCCAAGTCCGCCCCATGATAGACTCACGATCGCTACTTTGTCGCCTTTCTTTAACCTTTTTGGTTTAATCATATTTTCCCCCTACTAGCATTCCAGTCTGTAATAAAGTTCAAGATAAACTCAGTCGGCATTGCCATGCCATAGACAAATTTTCGAAACATATTTTCTGTTCCGCCGAGATTAATCCCCACAATTTCCATCTCAGTATTAAGTAGCGCACTGCCACTACTTCCTATAGAAATATTTGCAGTATGTTTAATAACTGGATGCTGTAACGCACCAGCTTTATCCCCAAACGGCTTCGGTGAAAAACTAATAACATTTCCAGCACTCACGACATTTCTTTCCTTGTGCGGATTACTCATCGTTAAAATTTTTTCACCAAACGCAGGGGTTTGCTCTGCGATACTTAATACTTTATATGCCTTTTTAGATCTAAAGCTTAAGATGGCTAAATCAT
>DMYC01000368.1 GCA_003482695.1 Clostridiales bacterium UBA8960 | reverse complement strand
TTGAAAAACAGTATAAACTCCATATCACGCCTAATGAACAACAATGGTGGGGGATCAGTACAGGTGATAAAATAAATGTATTTGATACGGATTGTGGAAAAATTGCAATTTTAATTTGCTATGACATCGAATTTCCGGAACTCGCCAGAATTGTTACCGAGAAAGGCGCGAACATCATTTTCACACCATTTTGCACAGACGAAAGGCAAGGTTATTTAAGGGTTCGATACTGTGCACAGGCGAGAGCGGTTGAGAATCAAGTCTATACAGTCATTGCTGGAACCGTTGGCAATCTAACTCACGTCGAAAATATGGACATTCAGTATGCACAGTCTGCAATTTTCACACCATCCGATTTTTCATTTCCGCGTGACGGGATTATGGCTGAATGTACGCCAAACCTAGAAATGGTCATAGTAGGTGATGTCGATCTCGAACTTTTAAAGAGATCGAGAAAATCAGGCACAGTGACACTTCTTAAAAATAGGCGCATTGATTTATATGAGTTAAAGGAAAAATGATGAAGCAAATGGGTGATCTAAGGGCCGTTCTTCTTGATTTTGAGAAGGGTGGTCTATTTTCTTGTGTCATACGGTATAATAAAGTTGTGACCAAATTGGCAATTCGTGCATCTAATAGATAGGAGGTCAAAATGAAAGATACCGTAGCACTCATCGAAGAACTTATGAATACATATGCAAATGACCTTAAGCGCACAGCCTATGTCATGCTCGGAGATCACGCACTTGCTGAAGACGTGACTCAGGAGACGTTTATAAGCTTCTATAAAAATATCCATCAATTTAGAGGACAATCAAGCTACAAGACCTACCTTTACCGGATTATGGTGAATCATGCAAAGATGCATTGGCGCAGACGGTCATCATCCGAGCTGGCTGGCTTCGATGAAAAGGTGACCTTTGAAGAGGAACTGGTCAGCGTGCTTGATTTGAACACCGCACTTAGAAACATCAAACCTGCCTATAGCGAAGTGCTCACGTTATACTACTATAGCCAGTATTCAGTGGATGAAATTGCATCCATACTCGATCTATCACCAAGCAATGTCAAAATGAGGCTGAAGAGAGGTCGAGAAGATATGAAAAAAAAGCTGAAGGAGGGAACGCAACATGAATGAATGGCAAAAAACGATGCAAAATATGACGTTTGATGGAAAGCATGATGTGCTGCAGAGGATTCGCGAAATAGAGTCCGGTCCCTTAACGATCAAACAAAGGATCAACAACATGCTCAATTACGAACTCGTCATCCCTACCCAACCCTTAATTGCACTTTGCACATTGATGGTCATCGCAATCGGCGTCAAGGTTTCAAATCCCGAACCAAGCAGCCATGCTTATGGCATCACCGTCATCAACGAAAGGGGAGAGTATGAAAAGACATATTAGAATTAAAGTCAAAACCCTTCTGATGCTCACTCTTACAGCTGAATTGCTTGTTTTAGGTGGCAACGTGATTTTCAAGAAATCCGAATATTCAGACGCTTCCTCTAGATTGACTTCCTTAACTTTAAAAATTGAAAACCAACGTTTGACCCAAATATTTGATGAAAACGACTATCAGATTTACATGTTGGTTGCCATCGAAGATGGCTATATGCTGAATGGGAATCGCATCAGCACAATCGATGCGAGCAACATTTATTCGACATACCTTGAGTACAGCAAGCGATTTGACCTCTATAATGAACACGCCGACTATGTCATTAATGTCGCGTTATCACAATGGTTCAGCGGTGGTGCCACACTCGCGCTTGAAGTACTTGATGGCTTTTCAGAGCAGAATCGTCTTGATGAAGGGCAATTGATCAAAGCCGGTATGCTGGTAGCCCTCACGGAATATGAACTTGCAATTGAGACGCTTAAAGAGATTCAAGGCATTGGCGCAGCAGAACTCAAAGGTCAACTCCTTAGCTTTATTGATAAGGTTATTGGCGTTTCAATAGGGGAGATTGAGCCCGTCACCACAAACAGTAAAAAAGGAAAGTATGATCAACTCTTCAACAGTTTTGTTTCGATAAACAAGAACTTTAAGAAGCAAGAGGCAGCCAAAGCCGCTGCCAAATTATCTGCAGAGGATGGATTTGACACAAGAACCATTTCTGGCCGTGTCCTTATTAATCAAGAGCCTGTTCATGGGGCTTTGCTTTATCAGAAAACCCATAGTGGTATGAGTAGTGGTGTATTTAGTGATACCGCGCAATATGTAACGGATCGAAACGGCTATTACCAAATCGAAGATGTGACAGATGATGTCAGTGGTATCGGGATCGTCATATCATGGCATCTTGTTCATGATAAGCAAAAGCTAGCTGAGCATTATGCTTACACGACACCTTTAAAGGACAATACGGTCAATTTCGAGTTTTATGATGGTGTGCGGCTCGGGCGTATTGACATAACAAATGATGAACTGCACTACGAAATAGAAGATCCAAGCGGCAAGAGTGACAGAGCCTACCATATTATTGCAAAACACAGCAATCCCAATTACGACATAAATGCGCAGGCCCATTCAGAGCAGATTAAAAATCATTTATCTGGTGTAATATCGCTGGATATGATGCGGCTGAACAGTCGATTTGCATTCGAATTTAGTTCGTCGATGGATGAGCTGAAAGGGGATCGATTCTTTGAACCGCTCTATTTTACGGATGACTATATTTTCAGTGTAGGGACTCATTACCCTAACAATTCCAATCTCTATGTCATCAATGGATTCTATTCGGATGCGCTAAGTACGCGTTTGTTTGTTAAAGGACAAGAGAACCTGAGTGCTGGCGATGAACTGCTTTTTAAAGGCAAAATTGAAGACGCGATTCAGTGGTATGATGAAAACAGGTCCTTACATGCTTTAAAAGTGCTGAAAGCGCTTTATACAAAAGGCTATTTGGTGGAAAAGACAACAGAATTCTGGCAGGTACTAGGAGGTGCTGATGCCGGTAAGGCTGCCCAATATACCAAAGCGCTTATCGACGAATATGGACAAACTACAGAGCTGATTCTGGATTTGGCACGCCATTTAGAGCATAATGGCAATTTTGAAGAAGCGACAGAGCAGTACGAGAAGCTGATTGAGATGTCACCTGAGAATTCGTTTTATCATGACAAATTTGCGTGGATGCAGATCGTGCGCGGATCGTACATGGATGGCGTTCAGTATTTTGATGCACATGTCAAAGAGGATGTCAGGCGATACTGGTGGAACAATATTTTTGTTTTGGGGAATATGACGGAGTACATGAGCCGTGAGTTTGCGGGCAAGGTCAGTCTGATCGAGGGCGTGACGCAATTTTCTGAGTTCCATGAGCGGATTCGCGCAGGTCATTACGATGAGGCAATGGATTGGTTGAAAAATCAGCCTGAAAGCGATTTAAAAACCATGTATGAACTGATATGGAAAGACGTGTTCAGAGATAACGAATATGTGTCTGATTATGATGACTTTTACGAATATTACAGAGAAACGACATTTGCGATTGACGATTCGAATGTCGCTGAAGTCCTGAAAGCGATAAAGTTGTACCATAATTGGTTTAATTAGAGCGAGTTGGTGGTGAGTGGGTGAGTAGTAGGTGTCAGTCTTTTTGACTCATGAGTCAAAAAGATTGACACCAACTACTCATTTTTGCTATGATGTTCTTGTACGAACTACTATTTTCCAATTTTATTGCAAAGGGGTTGATTATTATGGCAAACAAAAATATGGTGATTTTGCGATAACTAAATATTGAGGGCACGATTGAATTATTGGTGTGCCCATGAAGAAACCTATTTGTAATCTATGTTCAAAAAACATGACTTGCTGTTAGGCAAGTTTTTTTGTGCAAAAAATTGGAGGAAATTAATATGAATTTAATTGAATACGGCTTAGATGCTGCTATGGTGTCAACAAATGCGTCACGTTTGATTCCAGCTAGAGTTCTCGAAGCGAACCGTGAAATATTTACACTGATTTGTGAACACGGTGAAATCAGTGCGAGGCTTAAAGGAACGTTTTATAAGCAATTATCTGAAGATCAATCCATGCCAGTCGTTGGCGATTTTGTGATAATTCAGTACAATCCAGCTGGACATTCGCTGATTTCTGAAGTCTTACCGAGAAAGAGCATATTTTTCAGGACGGATCTGTCAGGCCATGCGCCTGGCTATGTAAAAACGGTTAAGGCACAAGTCATCGCCGTCAACTTCGACTATGTGTTTATCATGGTTGCACTCAACCATGATTTCAACATGAACCGAGTTCAAAGATACTTTAGCATCGCGCTCCAAAGTGGCGCATTGCCTGTCATCGTATTGACCAAGGCGGACATAAACGAAAATTATGAAAACATGGTTGATGAA
>DMYC01000063.1 GCA_003482695.1 Clostridiales bacterium UBA8960 | reverse complement strand
AATGTGTGATGCCAAGATCAAAAGCTGTCAAGATCATATTTTTTGCATTGTCAAAACGATCCACATCACCATAGCCATACCAAAGGCCAAGTGAGATCATAGGCAGTTTTAGTCCTGACTTTCCAAGTTTTCTGTACGTCATGTTCTCATATCGGTTTTTATTCATCATTGAGCGCCTCCTCCATTTCATTCTCCATCGTTTAAAAGGTTGAGTTTTCCATTCGGTTTCCCGATTAACGAAATCGATTTCCTCTAAATTCAAATAAAAAGCTGATTACTCAGCTTTTATGTTTTTTACTGTATCTCTAACAATCAATTCCACAGGCATCCTAATAATCCCAGTGGGAACCTCACCATTCTCTATAGACTTAACCAACATGTCGGCAACGGTTATGCCGATCAAATCCTTCTTTTGTCTAATCGTAGTCAGTGCGGGCCTTGAATATTCGGCCAAAGAGATATCGTCAAATCCAATTATAGATACATCCTCTGGTACACGATAACCTTTACTTTCAAGAGCGCGAATCGTACCAAGCGCCATCACGTCAGATGCGACATAGATCGCTGTTGGCATGGTTTCTCTAGTGAACCTATCTATATAGGTCTTCGTCGTTTCATATGTCACTTGAAAATTAAACTCAGGAGAAACAATATAGTAATTTTCATCCACTTCAATGCCGAGTTCTTTCAGCCCCATTACATAACCTTCGTGTCTTTCCAGTCCGGCAATGGAATGCCTTTGAGCGCCTATGTGCCCAATACGTCTGTGGCCATTTTCATAAAAATGATGTACGGCCATTTTAGAGCCTTCATGATTCTCTGAAATGACAGTTGGCGTATTTTCAAGAACAAGATCTGTCGTGATGCATTTGATTTTGCTTTCAACAAGTTTGTTGACATCCACATCACCTGGATGTGTTGTGATGATGAAGACACCATCGACGTTTCTATATTTACAGTGATCCAAATAACCAATCTTATTGGTCCCTAACATGTTATTGATGAAAATCGTGTCATAGCCATATTTTCCAATATGCTGCCTGAAATTTTCAAGCACAACTGAGAAAAACTGATGCTCAAGTCCAATCCCCATGTCTTCTGAGAATACGACACCAACAAGATAACTTCTATTTGTCTTTAAACTTCTCGCTGTTAGATTGGGTACATACCCCATTTCCTTAGCGACAGCCATAACCTTTTCACGCGTTGTTGGACTCACATCTTTGTAATTGTTCAACACCTTGGATACGGTGGCTGCGGATGTTCCTACGACCTTTGCAATATCATATATGGTGGGCATACGTTTTCCTCATTTCTATTGACTACTCATATTTTATCAATAACACAGACTAAATACAATGTATTGACGCTACTCTTTTACAGAACCACTTGAAATATTGCTGACGATGTATTTTGACAAAAATGCAAATGCAATCATAATCGGCACAACGGATATGCTGATGGCCGTATACATGGCACCGAGGTTCTCGTAAACTTTTCCACCTTTTAAGTAGCCCATCAACACTGGAAGCGGGTATTTTTCAGGAGAGAATATGATCACAAGCGGCACGAGGTAATTGTTCCAAGCCCCGATAAATGTGAATATCGCCATCGTCGCGATGCCGGGCATCATCATGGGTAGAACGATTTTATGAAAAATTTCGATTTCCTTTGCGCCATCAATTCGAGCGGCTTCTATTAGTGATTTGTGTAATGTGCTCTTTAAATACTGTCTTAAGAAAAAGACGGTAAACGGTGTGGCGATGGCTGGAACAATCAATGGCACATAGGTGTTAAGTGTTTTCAAGACTTTGTTGAGCTCGTAAAAACCCAGTAAACCCAGTTGTCCTGGAACCATCATCATCACAAGAATAAACATAAAGAGTATTTTCTTGCCTTTAAAGTTGTAAATGTGAAAGCCATAAGCTGTGAGGGCTGAAAAGTATGAAGATAGGACTGTGACTGACACAGCGATGATGATGCTGTTCTTAAAACCCACCCAAATGCCTTTAAAGATGCCGTCCGAAATGTTCATGTTTTCCATCATAATATTATAGTTCGTTTTGAGCTGATCGCCTGGAATCAGGTTGAAACTCTTTAAGATGTCCATGTTGCCTCTTGTCGAATTGACAATCATGAGTGCAAATGGAATAAGCGCAGTAATACTTAAGAGAATCAATCCAATATAGATCATTAATTTAGGTATGCTGATTTTCATGATTAATCCTCCTGTTCTTCTTTAAACATTGAGCGGTATACGGCAAGTGAAAATGCCAATATGATAAAGAATAAACCGTAAGCGACTGCAGATGCATAACCTACATTTTTATACTTGAACGCTTGATTGTAAAGGTATAGAACCATCGTGACCAATGAACCTTCCGGTGCACCTAATCCATTCGGAGAAAGAAGGAATGGAATCTCGAAAAGCTGTAAACCACCGATGAGCGATGTAATCGCCACGTAAAGTAAAATTGGTTTAAGTAGGGGGATCGTTATGTTGAAAAACAATTGCCTTCTGTTTGCACCATCCACCATCGCAGCTTCATAATACTCATGGGATATGCCTTGAATCCCGGCAAACAAGATAATGAACGTATGCCCAAACCATAACCACGTTTGAATAAATGAAACCGTAAGCTGCGCTGTCATTGGCTGACCTAACCAGTTGACGGGTTTGTCGATTATACCATATCTCAGCAAGTACATATTGAGCGATCCATGTTGCCAATCAAGAATAAATAAGAATAAAAGTGCGACTGATGATAAGGTGATAAGGTTTGGCAAATAAAACACGGCTCTAAAAAAATTCTTTCCCTTCATTTTAAGTCTTATATCTGAAAATATCACAGCCAAAATAAACGCGATGGTTAGCTGTGCAATTATGTTGACGTCCCAAATTTTCAATGTATTAACAAATGCCTGCAAGAAGTAATCGTCCTGTACAAGTCTGATGTATTGACTTAGCCCTACAAAATCTGCGGCGTAAACAGATCCGATGCCTTTGTAATTTGTAAGACTCATAAAAAATGTAAGCAATATTGGATATAGACCGAATATTGAAAACACGATAAAAAACGGTGCGATAAATAAATATCCAAAGCGATCATATTTCTTCATGAACAACCTCTTCTCGATTTGATAAAGGGTGGGATTAACCCACCCTATCCTTTTTATTTTGGCGTTTTGATTTCTGGATATGCGTTCTTAACTTGCTTATAGAATTCTTGTAAGAAGGCTTCCTTCGTTTCAATTGTTCTTTCAACGTATCTTACGACTAAATCGCCCCAGATTTGATCAATACCTTGATCATAAGGTGTTACAATACCTGTTTGAATTTTTTCAGCTTCATTTAAGAAGAAGTCATAATGGTTTTGTCCACCTAAGAATGCATCTGATGCAGTGGCTCTAAATTTCTCAGTGATTTTTATGTTAGAAAGTAAGTCACCCGTTTCTTCGTACCACCAAGTCATAAACTTCTCATCATGTGTCATCATTTTTACAAACTCAAATGCTGCGCCCTTATTTTCAGATTTAGAATAAACGCCTAACCATGTTCCACCCCAGAAATATGGTGAAGGACCAGATGCAAGACCCCAATCGCCGATTGTGTCTTCAGCCGCATTTGGCTTGACGACAAAGTGTAAACCCCAAGTAGGAAGTGCATAACCAAATACTTCTACTTGCTCTTTAGCTGCTGCGTTTACTTCATCCCATCCACCGTTGTATCCGACTTTTCCAGCCATAGATGCAAACCAAGACGCTGACCATTCTGGTGCTTGAGCTGTATAATCGTTTTCTCTAAGGAGTCTTTGATAGTCAAGGAACTCAAGTCTAGCTTCTGTTACAGAAAGGTTGTTGTCTGCATCCACCCATGGTTTAGGATCAGATCCAAGGGCAAACCATCTCATAGCGCCTTCGTCAGGAAGCGTTCTGAAACCAGCTTTTTTGAGCTCTTCAGCAGCTTTGAAAAAACCATCCATAGATGCTAATTTTTCACTTACAAACTCTGGAGAGTCATTGCCCCAAACTTCTCTAGCAATCCACTTCTTATAAATGACACCACCTGGTGTTGCTTGCCATGAAAGTGCCTTTAAATTGCCATTTGCATCTGTTCCAAGGTCATACACATAAGGAACAAACTCATCTTTCCACTCATGTGCGTTATAAGGTGCTTTCGATAAATCGTCCCAGTAAGGAAGTTCAGTCCATTGCTTAAGCCAAGCGATTTCTGCTGTAAACACATCCGGTGCGCCTACGCCACTTTCGAGTACAGGTTGAACTTTTGTAGGATAATCCGCTGTTGGTATGATCGTAAGTTCCGATTTAATGCCGTAATGCTCTTCAAAATACTCGAGCGGTTTTTTAAGTTCGTCAGTAAAAGACCAAACTTGAAGGACTTTGTCCTTATTAACCACTAAAGGTTCAACTGATCCGCTATTTGATCCCGAATTATTTTGCGAACCACATCCAACGAATAGAGAAATTGACATCGTCAGAATAAGTAAAAGTGATAAAAACTTTTTCATATGCTCCCCCTAAAAAGATAATTTACGACCTACCGAAATCGATATCGTAAGATAATTTTATTAACGAAATCGATTTCTGTCAATGTTTTTCGATGCTTTTTTTACATTTTTTTTATAATTCAGTTTTTTCAACTATTCCAACAGTCGATTCTCAAGTGCACTCTAACCATTATATCGAAATCGATTAAGAATTCAAACAAAGTTTTGTAATTTCATTTGACGAAATCGATTAAGGTGCTATAATTACATCATAAATTATATGAGGTGAGGTCATGCAAGAACATTACTGGAAATTTATTAATAATGATGGCTCATTTATTTGGACTAATCCAGATCCTGTACACAAATTGTATTTTCCACTATGCAATGAGTTGGGATTCATGTCAGCCATCACACCAAGGCTACATGGCGATATTAAATCTGGTCAACATTCATTTCTCACACCGCCTGTTTCAATTAATGACATTAACAATACCAAATCCGCTCGAAACTTTTGGTTTTATGTAGATGGATACGGTCCTATCTCAGTTTCAGGGAACTCGAAACAGGAACAAATCGAAAACATGGCAAGACCAGACGAAGCTGACGTCACCATCGAAGGTGGTCTACTCTTTCATAAGCTAAGCAGAATGCATCATAGAACCGCTTTAAAGCTCGAAGTGCTGTCATTTGTTCCAACTGACCACAACCTTGAAGTTATGATGATATCCGTTGAAAACTGCAGCAATTCACCTGTGAGCCTCGTCCCAACTTCCCCGATTCCTCTTTATGCAAGAAGCGCAGAAAATCTACGCGATCATAGACATGTCACTTCACTCGTCAACCGCACAAAAATATCTGAAAAAGGATTAGAGGTTCATCCAGAAATTTTGTTCGATGAACGAGGTCATAAATATAACGACAAAATTTACTATGTCTATGGCGCTGAAGGAGATGGCTCACTTCCAGAAGGCACACTTGGTGACTTAAATGCGTTTATTGGACAGCATGGCGATCTTGAATGGCCTGAGTATATTGTTCAAAATAAATCATTCCCTGAAACACAAGATTCAGATGGCAAAGAGACGCTTGCTGCCATCCGCTTTCAGCCTATTGTTCTTTTGCCTGGTCAAATTAGAAGATATATTCTCCTCATGGGTATCGATTGCTCCTATGAGCAGATCCAGAACAGCTATATCAAACTCAACACTTATGAAAAAATTATGACTGCACTAGAAAAAAATAATGCCTTTTGGCAAAATGAGGCAAATAAAGTGGCATTTAGGTCTGGTGTAAAAGATTTTGACCACTGGATGAAGTGGGTGGAAATCCAACCAATTTTCAGAAAAATTTATGGCAATTCTTTTCTCCCCCACCATGACTACGGAAAAGGAGGGCGAGGCTGGAGAGATTTATGGCAAGATTTGCTTTCTATCATACTTTTAAGACCAGAAGAATCTAAAGATCATCTAATAAACAATTACGGTGGGATCCGTTTAGATGGCACAAATGCCACCATTATTGGAAGTCAACCCGGTGAGTTCATCGCAGATCGAAACAACATCTCCAGAGTTTGGATGGATCACGGCACTTGGCCGTTCCTGACGACGCTTCTTTATATGCATCAAAGTGGAGATACGGAGATCCTTTTCAGTAAGAACACCTATTTCAGAGACCCACAGATAAAAAGAGCAAGCGATAGAGATCTATCATGGACAGAATCATACGGGAACAAGCAAAGGACTTTGGCTGGTGAAATATACGAAGGGTCACTCCTCGAGCATATTTTAGTGCAACATTACACTTCGTTTTACAATGTAGGCACTCATAACATCATCCTTCTCGAAGGTGCAGACTGGAACGACACGCTCGACATGGCCAACAACCATGGTGAAAGTGTTCCATTTACAGCTCTATATGGGCGCAACATGGTACAGCTGGCTGACGTGCTAGAAACGATGAAATCCACAAACGGCATAGAGACAGTTGAACTTTTTTCTGCACTCGACCGACTTATTCAACCGGGAGATTACGAGAGCATCACTGAAAAAAAGGCGCGCCTGGATGCCTATTATCAGGCAATCTACTACAGTT
>DMYC01000134.1 GCA_003482695.1 Clostridiales bacterium UBA8960 | reverse complement strand
AATCACCAATTTATCACTGGAGTCATAATACACATCCGCCACATCTGATAGCTTAACCAGACCTGAAGTTGCAGATTTAATAGCCGTTATAAACCTATCTTTCGTCATCGGGTTCACTGCAGAACTGTTTAAGCTGGACTCATCCACGTCAAAGGTGAGTGCGCCGATTTGCACATCAAGAATATTCCCAGGTGCTGTAAAATCGTGCGCTAAATCGATACTTGCTTTTAACGTCGCTTGAGTGGCTTTTGTGGTTTCTACAGTACTTCGAGTCATAAGTCCTTCAAAAAAGTTGTTGTTGGAGACAACTCCAAAAAGATCTTTTGGGTGTACACCCACAGACATGACCTCGCCTACTGATACTTCATAGGCCATCACGTGCTTTAAATCGCTTCTTTCAGACGTCATATCGATGGCAAATGTCCCATCGTCATTGAACAGTTTTTTGTTCGTTTCAAGTCCTGAAAATAGATATCGCCCTGCACTGGTCGCATTACCTGAAACCATGATTTCCTTAGTAAGCTGTTCTATTTCAACGCGCATCTTGTCTGTGTCTCCAGCTGTATTAGTGCCATTCGCCGCCTGAACCGTTAGCTCGCGCACGCGCTGTAAAATATCCTTAATATTTGTAATCGAGCTCTCGGAAACCTCAAGCCAGCCTAGTGCATCATCGATGTTCTTACCATACTGTATTGTTTCCCGAATATCCGTCTTATACTTCATAACCTTTGTGATGCCTACAGGATCGTCAGATGGGCGCGTGATTTTTTTACCGCTTGCCAACTGATTTTGATAGTTGGACATACTGACGAGGTTGTTGTTCGCATTCCAAAGCATATTTTTTATGAGCATGTTATTTGTAATTCTCATGTGTTCACCCCTTTGCTAAGCCAGTTATTAACGTCCTGCTGTTCCGAGTCTATTGACGATTAAATCGAGCATCTCGTCAAACACGTTGACCATACGTGCATTGGCATTATAAGCGGTTTGAAACTTGATCATGTTCGCCATTTCTTCATCTAGCGACACGCCCATGATGGAATCTCTCGCTGTGCTGTACTCGTTGACGAGCAGTTTTGAGTTCATTGCATTTCTATTGGACTCTGCAGCGTCAACACCTAAGTTTGACACAAGTGACTTGATGAAATCCTCTGGTGCGCCCCACTCATATAACCTGACGTTGTGGCGCGTTTCAATTAATCTTAAAATCGCTGTGCCATCGCCTGGAATATCCTCAAGCCGAGTTGCAGCGCCAATCTTGTTAAGGTCTTCAAGGTCTCTTGCTACAGTGACCTCTGATGCTTTCATGCGATCGACGACATAGTACTTGCCATCGATCATTCTGACCGCTTTATTGTTGTAAGAAGGGTTGTTAGTAAGTATTTTCTTAATATTAGAATTAATTTGAGCTTGCTTTTCACTTTCTGACATAGTCGGTAATACGCCATCCATAATCGCCGACGTTGCTTCTGTGGCAGGTAGTCCATTTAAACCTTTTGTCAAAAGGTAGGTTTTGTACTCTGCAGTCGACATGTTGCGAATAGTGAACATGTAATTGCCAGTGCTGCCATCAAGGCCATAACCGTTTTCGTGGATGCTGTTGAATGTACTTGTAAAGGTATCGATAAACTCGTTGAGTTTGTTTACATAATAAGGAATTCCTTTTTTATCGCCATCAAGGTTGTCTCGGACTTCTCTGAGGCCTTTGAGTTTTCCGGATGACACGTTGAGTTTGTTGCCGGTTGCCCACTGCACGTCCATAATCTGGTCGTCATCGTCATCGTTTAGTTTTTTCTCTCGAGGGACGAGTTCAAGCTTGTCCGTTCTAAAGTGTGCGACGAGCTGCTGACGACCGACGAGTACAAAGAATCGGTTTTGTTCATCTTCGTAGTACTCGACGTTGACGAGCTCTGACAGTTTGTCCACGAGCACGTTGCGCTGGTCGCGAAGATCGTTCGCCGTTGCGCCTTCGAGTTCTGCTTTATAGATGGATTCGTTCATCTTTGCGATTTGCAGTGCATATGAGTTCACTTCGCCGACGGCTGACTGGAACTGGTAGTTCAGGTCCGCTTGAAGGTTTTTAAGCATCGTCGATATGCGGCGCACGCCTTCTGAAAGCGCGATCGTATTTTGTCTGACGAGTGTTCTCGCCGTAAGGTTTTCAGGGTTCTTTTGAAGACTTTGAAGCGATTCATAGTATTTGTCAAGAAGCTGAGCAATACTCGAATCGGAAGGCTCATTAAAAATGCCCTCCAGCTCGGTAAGTACGCTTGCACGTGCATCCCATTCGCCTTTGACACTGGTTTCCACTCTCATTTTATAGTCGAGATAGTGGTCTCTGATTTGTTTAACCGCGGTAACGTCAACACCCACACCTAAAGTTCCCAAACCACCTGGTAACACTTGAGGTTGATACGCTCTCGTATTCATGAGTTGCCTAGAATAGCCTTCCGTATTGGCGTTCGCTATATTGTGTGAAACGATTCCGAGTGATCTTTGATTGGCAAAGAGTCCCGAAAGCGAAGTGGTTAATCCTAAAAAGCCTGCTGACATGGTATCACTCCCTTATGGCAAATGGTTGAATGGTTGAATGGTTACACGCGAACATCAAATAGATTTTTACGTTCGCCATCTTTGTTTGATGCGCTTTTGTCGTATCGTCCGCTTTCGTCCTCAGAACGCGTAAGGAGTTCGATGTTGAGGTTGATGATTTCAAGTCGGTCTTCCAACATTTTATTATTGAATCGCGCCTCGTCGGCGACGTTTTTTACGAGAACAAGGAGCCTGTTTTTTGAGTCCATGATGCGATTTCTATCTTCTGCTTTCAGCATCTGTGCGAGTTCTGTGACGTTCTCCACAAACTCGATTTTTTCATCGCGCATGATTTTGTCCACGACTTTTTCACGCAACTCTTCAAGCTTAAAAAGTGACACGACGAGACCTTGCTCTTCCGTGACCACTTTTTCAAGTGTTTCGATACTTTGCATCCTAATCGCCTCGCGTTTTTTGCGTGACAGCTCTAAAATTTCACTATAGATTTCAGATTCTTTGTCCAAGGTTTGCACCAATTGTTCAACACTGATCGTCATAGAACTCACTCCTATTATAAATCTTCGCACATTGAGTGCGCATATTGTCACAACTTCGTTGTGACTTAATAAATTAATAACCGGACGCTAAGTCCGGTAATTGTTGGGGGATAAGAAATCAGCGGCTAATATTTTTTAGCTTCTATTCCGGAAAACAGTTTATCGACAATATCTTCCGCACTTGGTTTGTAGTTTCCAGAAGACATCAATACTTTGATTTCATTTAGTTTGTCCGCTCTGATATCCGGTACATCAGAAAGCGCTTTTCTTGCGATTTGTATGTCTCTTGCTGCATCGGAGATCTCAAATTTGTCACCTGCTGCAGTTGGTTTTTCTGGCGCCTCAGTTTTCTTGACGCTCTTTCCATATGCTTTGTATGCGTTTTGTACACCGATTAAATTTGTGATTTTCATATAAACACCCCCGTACCGCCGATTTCTCTACTAGGTATATCGGCACATACGGGGGTAAGTTTAGTACTAATTTCTATTTTTTTCGATTATGTTCTTTGATGTGCATACCATGTAATGACTTGTTACTTCCATTCACCTTATCGGCCAAACCGGATTTTAAACCTTCCGATAGTTCTCGTATACACTTGCCACAATATCTAGTCCCATCCGTCGGCGTATCACATCTTTCGCAGAAAGCGATGTTTGCGTGTTCACCTAAAACGATTTTGCCTTCACGGATCCATTTGAGTATAGCTTCTGAACTGACGCCAGTACCCAATGACACTTCCTTGACACTCGAAGCCGGGTTATCATAAATATACTCACGTACTTTCGTAAAGCCGTCATCGACTTCATTGCTGCACCTTGAGCATAATGACGTACCGTTCGTCGCAGAAAACAATCTGTTGCACTTTTTACAATTCCTAAGTGATTCCAATCTATCCTTATCTGTCATCGCGACCTCCTTTTTACCGTCCTCTAGCGACCGTCACACAGCATATGCGCTCACATCCCGCTTCATATAGCGCCTTCGCACACGTGTTCAGCGTCGACCCTGTGGTATAGATATCGTCCACCAAAAGAATTTTCTTTCCTTTGATTTGCGACAATGCACCACTTTTCACCATTATAGCACCTGACAGCATAGATTTCCTAGTCTCTCTATCCAGTTTCTTAAGTTTTTTTGTTACCCGCTTCCGGCATAGCCATTCTTTCGGTCCATCCACACCAAGCGCCTTTGCCATATGGTGTGCGATGACCTCGGCCTGATTATAGCCCCTTCGCGTCCGTCTTAAAAAGTGGATTGGCACAGGAATGATGTGATCAAAATCCCTTAATACCGGATCCTGAGCCACCATCTCCCCCAGCTTTCGGCCAAAATACACAGATTGATAAATCTGTTTTTTGTATTTCAATCCCATTAAACCTTTCTTTACCCCATCCGTGTAATACGCAAACGCACGATGCCTTTCAAAAAAACTGAACCGCTCCTGGCACTCTTTACATTTGAAAAAGTAGTCCGAATGCTGAGCATAGGCAAGTGAAATATCTCTGCCGCAAATCGAGCACAAATGTCCATCAATCGGTTCGATCTCCAATAAGCAAGATTCGCAAATCGGCGAACCAAGTCCTGGCGGCAACTCCGCTTCGCAGAAATTACACGTCAAATTTTCAGGCATCAAGAACTCTAAAATGGAATAGCCAAATGCCCTTATTTCGGTTTTAAGGTGTGTGGATGGTCTGGTTTTCATTGGCCCCCTAATACGTCCCTATAATAATGAAGCTTTGCCGTTAGTCCAGAGTTGCGTTTCGCCTCATGTGTCCGACGGATCATCTCAGATAACGCACGCTTTTCGCCCACGAGCACGAGCAGTTCTCTCGCACGTGTAATGGCTGTGTACAATATATTTCGGCTCATCAACATCGGCGGGATAAACGCCATCGGCATGATGACTGCCTTAAACTCACTTCCCTGACTCTTATGGACTGTGATGGCATATGCGAGTACGAGCTCGTCCACCGTCGGGTAATCGTAGACCACTTCTCGCTCCTGATCAAATATGACCGTCACTGTGCGTTCCAGTTCGTCAATCTCAGTAATGTAGCCGATGTCGCCGTTGAAGACCCCTTTGCCATCCTCGGCGTATTTCGTGGTCCACTCGAGGTTGTAGTTGTTCCTGATCTGCATGACTTTATCGCCTTCGCGAAGTCTTTTTTTCCCAAAGACGCGCTCTGTCTTGTTTTTGTCTCCAGGGTTGACGACGTTTTGGAGCATGTCGTTGAGTGCTTCCACACCGATGCCTGAGCCTTTCACAGGTGATAAGATCTGGATGTCCTCCATCGGGTTTAGGTTATAATAATTAGGTAGCCGCTCCATGACGAGGTTTCGAATTTCGCTAAGTATGTCCTCCGACTTGGGCCTACTGATAAAGAAAAAGTCTTTGTCGGGTTTGTTTAATATCGGCGCCTCACCTCGGTTGATCATGTGTGCATTTACGGCGATCAAAGATGCTTCACTTTGCCTGTAGATCTCTGTGAGCCTTGTACTCGGGATCCAGTCGTTTGCCAAAAGGTCTTTTAGCACACTGCCAGGACCCACTGAAGGCAACTGATCCGAGTCGCCCACTAATATAAGGTGCGTCCCGAGCTCCACCGCATCGAGCAAGCGATACATGAGCACGATGTCCACCATGGATATCTCATCGATGATGAGTACGTCTGTTTTTACCGGGTTGTCCGAGTTCTTCTGGAAATTGTTTTCACCCTGAAACTCCAAAAGCCTGTGTATCGTCTTAGACTCACGCTGAGTCGTCTCGGTCATGCGCTTCGCCGCACGTCCCGTCGGTGCCGCCAAGAGGACTTTTTTATCGATGGATTCATACGCTTCGATGATCGCGTTGATAATCGTCGTTTTACCCGTGCCTGGTCCCCCGGTCACGACGAAAACCCCACTGTTGAGAGAAGCCTCGATGGCTTCTTTTTGTTTGTCCGCCAGTAGTATCCCGCGTTTTTTTTCGAAAGCATCTAAAAAATAGGCCACGTCCTTAAGCTTAGTTGGTGTGGCATACGCCATGAGCTGATAAATTTTTCCCGCCACTTGCTGCTCTGAGTAATAAAGGCTAGGCAAATAGACGGCCACTTTGCCTGAATCCGCCTCAACACCTGAGTCTGCCTCTTTGCCTATGTCTGATGAAGCGGTGCTGAAACCTAGGGTTTGTCCAAACGAATGCTGGATTAACGCTTCAGATGATTGATCAATGCCTGCTTCCGCTTTTTTGTGATCGCTTTTCGTTTGGATTTTTTCTACATTTACCATTCCCGTCACAGCCATCTCGCTGATTTGCGTCAAGACTTCCTCGGGTTTGACTTGAAGCTCGAGATAAACTTTACGCACAAGCTCGTCTCGCTCACAGTATGTGTGTCCACTGTTTGCTTCTCTGTTGAGTACAAAAGTTACACCGGATGCGATGCGAAATGGCGAATGAAAATCAACACCCATTTTCATAGCAATCTGGTCCGCCTGCTTAAATCCGACCCCAACCATCTCATCTGCGAGCACGTACGGGTTTTTCTCCACCGTTCTAATGGCATCGTGCCCGTACCTTTTATATATCCGCATCGCAAGGTTGATGGATATGTTGAGATGCTGAAAATACATGATAAAATCACGCAATTCATATTGCTCTTTATAAGACATCACGATTTGCTCTAGTTTTTTCGGTCCAATCCCAGCGATTCGAAGATAACGCTCCGGATCATTCTGAAGCACTTCAAGTGACTCGACACCGAAAGCTTCTACGATCAAATGCGCCGTCGTTTCACCGATGCCCTTGATGATCCCAGATGCGAGGTACTTGTAAATCTCCTCCACATCGGTCGGTTTGATGTGTTCCGCATACTCGACGTTCAGTTGTTCCCCGTAGAAGTTGTGGACTTCAAGCCGCCCCGTGACGCGCATACGATCGCCTTCTCTAAGAAACGGAATGCTCCCCTTAATACTGAGCAGCTCATCTTCCACGTCCATAACGGCGATGACGTAACCGTTTTCTTCATTATAATAAATGATATCGTGTACGATACCGATATATGTAAGCTTCTCTGTTTCATTCTCATTACCACGCATAATAACCTCGGTTTTTGGATTCGAATGGCTGTGAACCATAGGGATAGTTTAACATATTTTGGAAGGTTTGAACACGGGTAAATAATAGCGTGAAACGTGGAAGGGTGCCCAGTATGTGGTCGCACGGCTAGTCCTCGTCCAAATTTTTATATGTCTACTAAGGGGAATTTGGCCTGCGGAGACGCCTTAGCGACCACATACTGGGACATCCATCCACACTTATCCCTATACATTTACCGTATTGGAAGAATGATCAGGGGGGTCGAATGATCAAGGGGTCGGACCCCTTGATCATTCGACCCCCCT
>DMYC01000365.1:3849-10039 GCA_003482695.1 Clostridiales bacterium UBA8960 | reverse complement strand
TCAAACACTACGAAATTTCGCCTTACTTCTCATATACACAACATTTGATGGTGCCAGATCTTATCATCATCAACTCTGATGTATATGGAAAAATGAGTGCAGAAAATAAAGCGACATTTGAAAAACTCATGAATGAAGCGATCGATAATCAGTTTAAAGTTTGGAATGAAAGCGTTGAAGCTGCAAAAAAGGTAGCGATTGAAAACGGCGCAACTTTCGTGGAAGTCGATATCACGCCTTTCCAAGCGAATTGTCAGCCACTTCACGACGAAGTGATTGCAGGTTCTGATTTCGCGAAAAATTTATACGAAGCGGTTAGAGGTTTAGCAAAATAATAAAGCTGTGAAGCATTGGAGAAATCTAGAAAGTCAGATGCTTTCTAGATTTCTTTTTATATGAAAGGTTGGACACTTTTATGACATTAGTCAAAAATTTGATCGATAAAATCGTCGAATGGTTTTGCATCAGCATTATGGGCATCATGACGGTCCTCGTCACTTGGCAGGTTATCACTCGATATTTCTTTAACAACCCGAGTGTTGTCACAGAGCAACTCGCCCAATATTTGTTCGTATGGCTCGTCATGTACGGGGCTGCATATGTATTTGGAAAGCGCGACCATATGGCCATCGTTTTCCTAGTGGACAAAATGCCACCAGGTCTTAGAAAAATCATTGGCATCATCCAAGAGATCGTCATAGGCGTATTTGCTTCAGGTGTTATGGTTTATGGAGGTTATAAAACAACGGTTAGACAGATGGCACAAATGGATGCCTCATTAAAGATTCCGATGGGTGTCATCTACTCTGCGGTTGCCATCGGCGGTATTTTTATCATTTTCTACTCGTTTTACAATATCATGACGCTCGCCAAAAACAAAATCGAGACCAATAGATAGGGGTATAGTATGGAACTGGCAATTCAAGCAGGTTTAATAATGATCATGGCTGTTCCGATTCTTTTGCTCATAGGTGTGCCTATCAGCATCAGCATCGGTTTGTCCTCGACGCTATCCATGATGCTCATCCTCCCGTTTGATGGGGCGATGACGACTGCAGCACAAAGGCTTTTTATAGGCACAAACTCATTTTCGCTTCTCGCAATTCCATTTTTTATTTTAGCAGGCAATATCATGAACAATGGCGGCATCGCCATCAGACTGGTCAATTGCGCTAAAATCATGAGTGGCAGACTTCCAGGTTCACTTGCACAATCAAACATCGTCGCAAACATGCTCTTCGGCGCGATTAGCGGATCAGGCGTGGCAGCAGCTGCAGCAGTGGGGGGAACGATGGCGCCACTCCAAGAAAAAGAAGGTTACAGCAAAGAATTCAGTACAGCTGTGAATATAGCATCTGCCCCAACGGGTATGTTGATTCCACCGAGCAACACGCTGATCGTCTACTCAACTGTCGCAGGCAGTGTATCGATTTCAGCGCTTTTCATCGCAGGTTATATCCCGGGTATCCTTTGGGGCCTTGGTGTTATGATTATCGCGGGCATCATGGCGAAAAAAGAAGGCTATGTGACCCACATTAAACCGACGTTTATAGAAGCTGTGAAAGTTTTCCTCGATGCGATTCCAAGCTTACTTTTAATCGTGATCGTGATCGGCGGTATCTTGAAAGGTGTTTTCACGGCAACAGAAGGATCAGCCATCGCCGTCGTCTATTCGCTCATTCTTTCATTTATATACGGCGCAATCAAACTGAATCATTTGCCTAAAATCTTGCTCGACTCAGCAAAAATGACCTCAATCGTCATTTTCATGATCGGTGTTTCGTCCATCATGTCATGGGTTATGGCATTCACCAATATCCCGACAATCATTGCTCAGACTCTGCTTAGCATCACGAGCAACAAATATGTTATTTTATTGATTATGAATGCACTTTTACTCGTTATAGGGACGTTTATGGATCCAACACCAGCGGTTTTGATCTTCACGCCGATTTTCTTGCCAATCACACAAGCTTTTGGCATGCACCCTGTGCATTTCGGTATTATGATCGTGTTCAACCTTTGCATTGGCACCATCACACCACCCGTCGGTCCAATTCTGTTCACAGGCTGTAAAGTCGGTGGCGTGACCATCGAGCAGGTGTTCAAGCGCCTCATCCCGTTCTTCGCAGTAACTGCAGCGATACTTTTGGTCGTCACCTATGTGCCGAGCTTATCCATGTGGCTCCCAAGGTTACTCGGCCTCGTTAAATAGGAGGACATAACATGATTTTCAGCAATATCGCAACATGGAAACTTGAGATGAATCAATACTCAGAGAAAATTCAAAAAGCGCTTCAGTTCTTGGCCACCAATGACTTCACCACCATAAACGCCGGTGAAATCGAGATTGACGGACGTGACGTCTTTGCCATTGTTATGGATAAGCACACAGGTCCTGTGTCTGAGAGAGCGCCAGAGACGCATGTCAAATACATCGACATCCAGTACCTTGTGTCTGGCCGTGAAAGCATCGGATTCTCACGCGCTTATGACAGCCTAATCATCGCCACAGACGCAACTGAGGAGAAGGATTTGATGCTTTACGAAAATGCGTTATCGCACGAATCCTTCGTCAACCTGATTCCAGGCGATTTCGCCATCTTCTTCCCAGCAGATGTCCACAGACCACTTTGTGTGTATGGCGAGCCGATGCCAGTCCGCAAGGTCGTCGTGAAGATCGCGGTGTGAGTCATATAGCAAAGAAACTACTGTCTCGACAGAAATTGAGACCGTAGTTTTTTTTATAATAATATCAAGTAAACGCGGAAATAATGAGTCAAAAAGACTGACCCCACTTACTCACGGGGAAAAGGCATCCAAGGGGGCTTGGATGCCTTTGTGAGGAGATATATATGATAAAGTTTGTCGTTTGTCCTTTGATTATCTTTGAACACGCCCCGAAGCATCACCACCAACCAGTGTGAGCACCTCTTCGAGCGACACATGATTGAAGTCGCCAGGTATCGTGTGCTTGAGTGCAGAAGCCGCTACTGCAAAGTTGAGTGCGTCTTCAGTGTTCTTTCCGGTGATTAAACCATAGATGAGCCCTGAAGCAAACGAATCACCACCGCCAACGCGGTCGATGATGCGGATTTCGTAATGTTTTGACTGGATGAAGTCTACGCCATCATATGCGATCGCAGACCAGCCGTTATCCGAAGCGGAGTGACTTTCTCTTAGCGAGGAAACGACATATTTAAAGCCAAACTCTGCCATCATTTCCTTGAAAATTTGCGCATACCCGTCGATGCCCAGCTCACCTTTAGTGACATCCGTTCCTGATGGCTTGAACCCCAGCACGTTTTCTGCATCTTCTTCGTTTCCGATGCAAACATCGACATATTTCATAAGCGGTCTCATGACGCTTTGTGCTTTCGCAGGTGTCCACAATTTTTTTCTAAAGTTTAGATCAACACTGACTGTAACGCCATTTTTTTTAGCCGATATCAATGCCTTTTCCGTCATCTCAGCCGCAGAATCGCTAAGCGCAGGCGTGATGCCTGAGAAATGAAACCAATCCGCGTCTTCGAAGATCGCATCGAAATCGAACTCTTCAGCTTTTGCTTCTGAAATCGAAGAATGTGCTCTGTCGTAGATTACTTTAGATGGCCTCATCGCAGCACCCGTCTCGAGGTAGTAGATGCCTACACGCTCGCCGCCGCGAACGATGTGTGAGGTGTCGACGCCGAATTGTCTTAGGGCATTGACGGCCGATTGACCGATTTCGTGTGTGGGAAGCTTCGTGACAAACGATGCGTCAAGACCGTAGTTCGCTAATGATACGGCTACATTTGCTTCGCCACCGCCGTAAACGACATCGAACGACTGGGATTGAACAAATCTTGAGTTAAGTGGGGAAGACAACCTCAGCATAATTTCGCCAAGTGTCACAATTCTCTTATTTCCTTGCTTCATGATAGGAACCTCCATCTCTATTTTCTGCACGCTTTTATTTTATCCACAAATGCTTTCGCTGTTTCTGTCACGAGCTCAAAGTCACCCGTTTTTGCGCCGCCTGTAAGTTCGCTGCCTACACCTACTGCGACGACGCCGTTTTTGAACCACTCGTCTACATTATCGAGGCTTACGCCGCCTGTTGGCATGATTTCGGCTTGTGGCAATGGCCCTTTGACCGCTTTCACAAAGCTCGGACCAAACGCACTGCCTGGAAACAGTTTGACGATTTCTACGCCATAAGAGAGCGATTCTTTGATCTCAGTAATCGTCATACATCCCGCCATGTATGGCACTTTGTAGGTGTTACATAATAGGGCGATTTTGCTGTCGAAATGTGGGCTCACGATATACTGTGCGCCAGCCAAAATAGCGATGCGAGCCGTTTCACTATCGAGTACGGTACCGGCACCGACGATCATTTCTCCTGATGAAAAATAGTCAACCAAGTCTTGGATAACGAGGTGCGCTTTTGGTACTGTAAATGTAATTTCGATCGCTGAGATGCCGCCTGCGAGGCACGCTTTGGAGATGTTGATGGCCTCTATGCTTGAAGAGGCTCTAACGACTGCGACGATTCCTGTATCTGTGATGCGTCTTAAGATATTCCAGTGTGGAAACATGATTACCTCCTAGTAAGTAAGATGAAGTGTATGAAATTTAAGTTTCACATAGTGAAACACAATATCGTTTTATGAAACTCAGTTTCAGTATACAAAATTTTCGCAAAAAAATCAATGCAAAAAATAGAAAAACCCCACACATTTTTCATGTGCGGGGCGATGATTAGAATCTGCCGAGTTCTCTTGATATTTCCTGCTTGACTCTGAGTAGTTCTGGGATTAATTTATCAATATGTGCATCCGTCATCCTTTGTACGGGACCCGAGATGGATATGGCTGCGACAACTTCACCTGAAAAGCTATGAAGTGTCGTGCCGATGCAACGGATGTCTTTTTCGTGTTCTTCATTGTCATAAGAAATCCCAGACGCTTTTATCTTCGAGAGTTCCTCGATAAACGCGTCGAGGTCGATGATGGTGTTTGCCGTATGCTTTACCGGTGTAATGGTGCGCCAATATGCTTCGATCTTCTCGCGATTTTGATGCGACAAAATGGCTTTGCCCACTGCGGTACAATACATAGGCGAGCGTTTGCCGACATACGAGTGCATGCGCAATGTATGGAGCGACTCGACTTTGTCGATGTACACGATTTCGTTTGCGTCTGGCACGACGAGGTGGACAACTTCGCCGCTAAGGTCCCGCAGCTGTCTGAGATACGGTTTCGCAAGGGTCGTGAGGTTGTTGTTTCGAATCACCGACGATCCGATTTCAAATAACTTTATGGTTAGCTCATAATGGCTGTTCGCTTGGTTCTGCTGCACATACCCAATTTCGATCAGCGTCCCAAGTATTCTGTGCACTGTACTTTTGTGCAGGTCGACGATTTTGGAAAGCTCGGTGAGCGATATGGAGTTGTTGTGGTTTGCGATGGCCTCCATGATTTGGGATGCGCGGTGTATGGATTGGATGGACTCTGCCATGATGCCTCCTGTGAGTTGGGGTGTCAAGCTTTTCAACTCGTGATTTTTACTTTCCAATTAATATGAAACCAAACTAAAATAAATCGCTATGGGTTCGTGTTCGCGTAAGATACAATATCAGATCGTGTTCGGTGATTTCATAAATCAATAACCAATCAGGTGTTATATGACATTCTCGACATGTAGAATAATTTCCGCTTAAATAGTGATCTCTATATTTAACGGGGAGCTCTTCACCATTAGCAATCATTTTTATAACTTCAGTGAGCAATGATATATTATACCCACGTTTTTCAACACGTTTCAAATCCTTCTGAAACTTAGTTGTTGGTTTAATTGTGTATTTCATTTGAGTAGCTCTTTCATCATTTCATCGACATCATCGTAACCTTTAGTGTCTTTCGCGTTGAGCTTCATTCTTTCAATTTCATCTAAAGCCGAGACTGTATCTGCGTTTGGTACGTTTCGCGATATGGTAAATGGTATTCTCTGTTCCCTAACGGCTTGCTTAGTGAATGCGATGAATGCTGTCGTCATAGATAAACCCAAATCGGAAAACAATTCTTCAGCTTGTTTTTTTAATTGTTCATCCATTCGAATGGTTACATTTGTTGTTGCCATAATGATTCTCTCCTTTCGAAATCTTTATAGTCTTAATATAGCACAATATGTGTGCAATGTAAATACA
>DMYC01000365.1:0-3828 GCA_003482695.1 Clostridiales bacterium UBA8960 | reverse complement strand
TGATCAGGGGGTCCGACCCCCTGATCATTCCACAATCATTTCCCACAACTGAACCATTCTAGGATTTGCCGCCCAATAACTGGGTAAAAATACATAAAATAACCCCATAACAAATGAGATAACCATATAGAGGTGAATGATGAAAGACTTAGTTGAAAAAACAATAGAAGGGTATCATCAAATGCTTGATGAAAACGACGCATCAATCTGCGACATCTTGAGGGATGTAATCAATGAAGTTCTACCAGAAAATCAGTCTAAAATATGGCATGGCCACCCCGTTTGGTTTATAGATGGGAACCCAATTGCCGGATACAGCAAGTTGAAAAACAGTGTACGTCTCAAGTTTTGGAGCGGTCAATCTTTTGATGAGCCTGGACTTGAGCCAGAGGGAAGCTTCAAAGCGGCAGAGCGCAGGTACATAAGACCTGAGGAAATCAATAAAGAAGATCTAAGGCGGTGGCTCCATAAGGCAAAGCTAATCCAGTGGGATTACAAAAACATCATTAAGCGAAAAGGGTTATTGGTTTTGCTAGAACCAGCAGAGTATGTAAATCGCATTCCGATCACGTCGATTAAAGTGAGCGGACCTGCGATAAGTGCCTTACAAACTTTTGGAATAGAATATTTGGACGAACTGTCTGCATACTCCGAAAAAGAGCTACTTAGTCTCCATGGCTTTGGTAAAAAAGGTTTGTTGGTCCTCAAAACTGTGTTGAAAGAGCACGATTTATCGCTCAAAGATTAAATGAAAAAGCACCTGCGACCCTATGATGACGTCGCAGATGCTTTTTTTATATAAATTTGAAGCTCAAAAAAGGGGCATACTTAATTTTATTCAGGCATAACAACTGGTATAGAAACGACAAGATGTAAAACGATTACGCCTGCTTCGTCAACTGTAACGAGATTTGTGAACAGTCCTGGACCCCTTGGAATTTCGCCAGCTGTTTTATAAACACCCAAGTGCTCTTGAATCACAAATGGGTCAATATCACCTGGGTAGCTACTGAAGTCTAATGAGTAGTAATACATATTGTCCATAACGTGGAATGTCACAGTGCCAACAAGTACGCCATTGCTTAAAATGTTTTGACCAGCAGCGGCATAAATTTCATAAGGTACGTCAAGAATCAAGTCTTCTGTTTTAATATACCAGCCCCAGTTGTTGTTATTTCTTAGGGTGTTCAGCGTGATGCTACTTTCACCGAAGTATGCGAAGGCTGTTTCGTCGTGATAAATCATGGCATTAGAGTATTCAATTTGGATTGAGCTACCTTCCATAACCATGAATGGCACTGTCATTTCAGTTCCAGGCAATTCAGTTGGTTCGGTCTCATCCATCTCTTGAGTAATCAGCTTAGTGCCTACGAGCATGAAGCCATCTTTAGTGACTTCAAACATTTCGTAGTAACCAGTAGGCAAAAGTAGTTCTTCAAGAGCTTCAACCTCTTCAGTGTCAGTCAAGTCCCAGAGGATTTTTCCAAAGCCATCCATTAGACTATGTCCTGATGCATAATCCATTGGTATGTCATCAACCATTTTTCTCAGTACAAAATCAAAGCTGTAATCTGTAAAGCCGACTTGACCTTCTTCTTCGCCATTAAATTTAAAGGCTTTAAAGTTGCCTAGTTTTTGGTTAATTGCGTTGATGATTATTTGTTGCTGAGCGCTATCAATAGTGAACCAAGCGCCGTTATCTTGTGGCTCTCCAGGTGTTCCACCATCAACAATTATGAAATTCACAAAGTCATAACCAGAAGGAATATTTACTTCTTTGATGTAGTAGACACCAGTTGGTAGCACTAAATTATCAGCACTCACATCGTCAATGTCACCTGGTTGAGAAAAGTCGAAATCACCATCTGAGCTTTGTGCCTTAGCAACAAGGTCACCAATTTCATCATCCACCCATTTGTATATCTCAAAATCAAAGGTTGCATCTGTAATTGGGTTACCGCTTAAATCATATTTTACACCATCAATTGTTCCGGAAATAACTGGAGGTTCATAGCCATACACCCTTATTGCATCAAGGTCATAGCCGTCTTCGCCAGTGCTGTACGTGCTACCTCTGGTTGTTCCAGCCATATTATAGACTAAATGCGTAATATCGACTAGAATGACGCCATCTGCGGATACGACTTCTTCAGGTATTCTAAATCTTGTAATGCCGAAGTTGCCTTCCAATCCGTAAGTATTGTCAATAAAAGCTCTTGTTTCAACATCATAATTATTTGCAAACGTACTTACAACGTTGCTACGGGATAGTGCTGCAACATTCTGAATACCAACTTTGTTCCAAATGATCCCAGCAAAATACCCGTGACCACCATCCATCAGAGCGTAAGGTACATTGGTGTCAATATCGCCAATCTTTGCACCAGTCAAGAAAACAAGCGCTGCTTCAGGATGCCAAGTATCACCCCAAGTGACTTCTGAAAACTGCATATCTGTCAACAAATCCGTGTCCTCAATGTTGAAAAACGTATCAGCAAACGTAAATTTCGTATACTCGTGTGATGCTAGGGAATAGAACAGATTCTCACCAGCATTTTGAATGGCGTCGAATTGGCCATATGCATTTGCTGGATTTTTTCTAGCGGTAACTATTTCATATGGGGTCGCTGGGCCCAACACAGAACCGGTCGCATACATAATCAATCCATCATCACGTGGAACTGCACCGAATCCTGGTATAACAGCTAATGACATCACCATTATCATAGCCATCAACAAACTAATTTTCTTTTTCATTTCACTGCCTCCTTATACAATTAAGTGCCTTGTTTTGGAGTAGGCTCTCTATTTTCAGCCTCGTTTTGCGTGAAACGGGGTTAACGGCTCTTATTTTGGAGAAGCACTCTATTTTCAGCCTCGTTTTAGGTGAAACGGGGTTAACCCAAAGTGAATCAACACCTCCTTGACAAAATATTAACTAATAAGGGCAGTCCACCTTATGCCCAATCTTAATATACCCATTGTTATGTAAACCAATCAACAGATTCACTAATTAAGAGGTGAGAAAAGGTAAAAGCGCCGCAATCTGTCATAATAACAAGATTGCAACGCTTTTTTTCATTCTTCTTCACCGCCATAACTCTCAAACGCATTCTTGCCTTCCTTCTCCCACCAAGCATTATACCTGTTCCAGTCTGGATCAGCGGACGCAGCGGCATGCTTCTTAGTTTTGCTCGAGCTCACTTTATTCGAATTGTCAGACCCAAACGATCCTAACAAAATGCGTGCGAGAACAAACAGCCCAATCCCTTGCCAATACGTAATCGTGGTAAACCCAAAAATCTCAGGCATTAACTTGTTCCAAAGCCACATGATGATGTAGCCAAATATAAAGCCAAATACAGTTATGCCTACGATCGCGAGAAGCGCCATAAGTAGTATTTGTGTCCATTTTGGTAAAGCTTTGAATTTCTCATTTAACTGGCTCATATAGGTCTCCTTTCATATTCTGGGATCTAAATCTCTTAGTTGTGCCTGCAATGCCTTCATCGCACGTGACTTACGCGATAGCAGTGTACCAATGGGTTCATTCCACAACTCTGACAATTCCTTAAATGTCTTACCATCGAACTCAGTGGCGATAAACACCGCACGCTGTTTAGGTTCAAGTCTATCAATAGCCTCTGTTAGCCGTTTTACAAGTGCCTTATGTTCAATCTCCGAAAGCACATCTTGTTTGTCCTGTAGCTTATCAAGAAGCGTTAACTCATCATCGCCAAGCAGGGGCGTTGAAAGTGATGTGGTACGATCATTCAGCCGAAAATAGTCAATCACTCGATTTTGCAAGGCGCGATAGACATAGGCGGG
>DMYC01000118.1 GCA_003482695.1 Clostridiales bacterium UBA8960 | reverse complement strand
GGCGCAAGTGTGATCGCCATCGTCGATGAAGGCATGAGAACGCTGATGGATTTCAGATACAAGCGCAAGTATGTAGCTGAAAATGGAGATGATGGCGGCAAGAAAAATATGAGCGGTAAATCTGCGGATGATTTGATTATTAAAGTGCCACAAGGCACGATAATCCGTGACTTAACGACTGGTAAAGTGCTTGCAGACCTAAAAGAAATCGGACAGAAAATAATTCTAGCTCAAGGTGGCAGAGGTGGTAGAGGCAATCAACATTTCGCAACGCCCACAAGACAAGCGCCAACTTTTGCTGAAAAAGGGACATCTGGAGCAGAAAGAGTCATCTCATTAGAATTGAAAATGTTGGCAGATGTTGGTTTGCTTGGTTATCCAAATGTTGGAAAATCAACTTTTTTGGCTGCTACAACTCAAGCAAAACCAAAAATTGCGAATTATCACTTTACAACGTTGCAACCTAACTTAGGCGTTGTAGAGGTCATTAAAGGCAAAAGTTTTGTTATTGCGGATATTCCTGGACTTATCGAAGGTGCAAAAGACGGCATTGGACTAGGGCTTGATTTTTTAAGACATGTGGAAAGAACGCGTGTACTGATTCATGTTGTCGACATTTCAGGTATCGAAGGCAGAGACCCGTATGATGATTTTTGTAAGATCAATGCAGAGGTATTTGGATATAACTCTAAATTGGCTACGCGAAAACAAGTTGTTGCGGCTAATAAAATGGATTTGCTTTATGAGAAAGAAGACTTTGAAACGTTTAGAGCAAAGTTGGAGTCTGAGGGATATGAAGTGTTCCCGATTTCTGCCGCTACTGGCGAAGGCGTCGATGCATTGCTTAGCAGAGTCACGAACTTAATCGATACTTTAGAAGTTGAGCCACTGATTGACGAATCTGATTATTATGTTGAAGCCATCAATGTTTCGAATGGGAAAGACATTAAATACTTTATGGATCAAGATGTCTATTGTGTTGAAGGCGACTATATCGATCGTTTACTCTATTCGACAGACATAGAAGATATAGAATCATTAAGAAGGTTCCAAAATGCATTAAAAATGAGTGGTGTATTTGATCACTTACGTTCTATGGGAATCGAAGATGGTGATACCGTTAGAATCTTTGATCTTGAATTTGAATTCTATGATTAATTCATACGAAAATTGGGAGACAATATGTTAACAGGAAAACAAAGAAGTTTTTTAAAGAGTATGGCACACAACCTTAAGCCAGTGACTCAACTTGGAAAAGATGGTATTTCAGAATCGTTTTTAGATCAGATCAGCATTCTTCTAGATCGACATGAACTGATCAAGATCAACGTTCTAGATAACAGTATGGAATCAGCTGAACATGCAGCTACTGAAATATGCGAAGCGCTTAATGCTGAATTTGTGCAGGCGATTGGCAATAAATTTACGATTTACAGACAATCACGAATTGATCCTATGATCGAAATTCCTGGTGCTGACAACTCACGAGTAAAAATCAATAAGCAGAAAAAAGCGGCAGCTTCTGTGAAAACAGAAACATTAACTAAAAAAGGTGGAAAAAAATCGAAGCCACTAAAAGGAAAAAGGTCCGTAGTCAAAGCAAAGAAAGCGGAAGAAGAAGCGGCAGTCAAAGCTGCAGCAAAACAAACCTTTAAGTTTTTCTCGAAAGGTAGAAGCAGTTCAAAAAAACGACAATAAATCATGAATGTTAATGTAATTGGAAAACGGATTGGAATAATGGGTGGAACATTTGATCCCATCCATTATGGTCATCTGATGTTGGCTGAGCAAATTAGGACAAGTTTTCATCTTGATAAAGTCATCTTCATACCTGTTGGGAAGGCACCTCACAAATCACTTGAGGATGCTGCAAACAAACTACAAAGATATGAAATGACAAGAATTGCCACGAAGTCAAATCCTTATTTTACCGTTTCAGATATTGAAATTCGAAGAGAAGAAACGACTTTTACAATTGACACAATCTTGGCGCTGCGATCTGAACTTCATGAAAACGATGAACTATTTTTTATTACAGGCGCCGATGCCATTTTAATGCTTGATTCGTGGAAACGATATGAAGCGCTCGTTCAGCTTGTCACATTTGTTGGTGCAACTCGTCCGGGAATTGACGAAAGTTCTCTTAGGCTAAAAATAGATACTTTTAAAGAAAAATATAATGCAAAAATAGAGCTCTTTTTTATCCCTGCATTAGCGATCAGTTCAACAGATATTAGAGAACGTGTCGCTGAGGAAAAAAGCATCAGGTATTTATTGCCAGAGGCCGTAGAACACTATATTCATGAGCATTTTTTGTATAAGACACATCATGCTCTTTTTTTTGACATGCTACAATACCTGAAGTCGAATCTTTCACACAAAAGATTTCAACATTGTCTAGAAACCGCTCATGTTGCTAGACAGTTGGCCATTTGCCATAGTGCGGATCCTTTGAAAGCGGAGT
The DNA here is from genome assembly GCA_003482695.1 of Clostridiales bacterium UBA8960. GTDB lineage: Bacteria > Bacillota > Clostridia > Peptostreptococcales > Acidaminobacteraceae > Fusibacter_C. The sequence goes on along the minus strand of DMYC01000118.1, from coordinate 334 downwards.
TCGCAGGACTTTGTCATGATTTGGCGAAAGAGTATAAGATAAAACACATGAATGCACTTATTGAGACTTTCGAGATTTTTAAAGACCCCAGCATCGTGCACACACCCAATTTAGCCCATGGCGAAGTTGCTGCTGGGATTCTGAAAAGAGATTTCGATATAAAGGATCAAGAAATACTAGACGCTATAAAATGGCATACATATGGCAAACAGAATATGTCTATGCTATGTAAAATCATTTATGTTGCTGATATTATTGAGAAATCAAGGCAATTTGATGGTGTCGAAGAAATAAGGTCACTTGCGTTTAGGGACATTACCAAGGCAATTTTAAA
>DMYC01000306.1 GCA_003482695.1 Clostridiales bacterium UBA8960 | reverse complement strand
ACATACCAAATATTTTGACGGCCTTGAGGTTGATCCTTGTACCCATTTTTCCGATAGTTTATTTTTCAGGCATGGAAAACGCCCATTATTTTGCACTTATAATTTTTATTATTGCTGGGTTCACGGATTTTCTCGACGGCTATATTGCGCGTAAGTTTAACTTTATCACACCATTCGGAACAGCTTTTGATCCCCTCGCGGATAAATTGATGTTGCTTATGGCACTCTTGTCGCTGTATCGTGACGGCGTCGTTCCACTATGGATACTCGTCATTATGGTCCTTAAAGAGATGTTTATGATTTTTACCGGCATTTATTTGTTCTTACGTAAAGAGAAACTGGTCATACCAGCAAATATTTTCGGTAAACTCGCTACGGCTGTATTTAGCCTGTCCGTGGTTCTTCTCATTTTGACACCTGGTACAGCATGGCTTCAGTATCTATTGATACTCGCCGTAGGCTTCAAAATCACGGCTTTTTCTTCGTATGTTCAATTTATGGTCAAGCGAAGAAAAGAAAAAAACTTAACTGGAGGTAATAAATGAAAATAAAAATTTTCACAGATTCATGCTGTGATTTACCACTTGAATTCGTCGAAGCGAATGAGGATATTTTAGAAGTTCTTGGAATGCCTATTCAGATAAATGGCGTCGAAGTAATCGATGATCTCGGGAAGACGTTTGACCGTTCCGAATTTTATAACAAACTCAGGCAGGGCACGATGCCCACGACATCTCAAATAAACGCTTATCGCTTTGATGAATCATTCCGACAGGCATTGGCCGAAGGAAATGAGATTGTTTATATTGGTTTTACTTCTGGCATGAGCGGTACGTTCAACTCCGCGAGCATCGCGAAGCAAATGATTTTGGACGATATGGAAAACGCAAAAATAAACCTTTTAGATACGCTCTCAGCATCGATCGGTCAAGGTACGCTAGTCGTTGAAGCGGTTAAAATGGTCAGAGCGGGTAAAAGTATTGATGAAATCAGCAACTGGGTCGAGTCAAACAAACTTAAGACGCATCACTGGTTTGGTGTCGACGATTTAAATTACTTAAAGAATGGTGGCCGCATTTCACATGTCTCTGCTATGGTTGGAAGTGTTTTAAATGTGAAGCCTACACTCGGTGTTGGACATGACGGTAAACTTAAGCCTTATGGCAATGTGAGAGGGCGAAAAAAATCCATCGCTCAGCTGGCGAACAAGTTCGAGTCACATTACTGCCAGTTGAGTGCCTCAACTGTGATTGTCGGTCATGGCAATTGCCCTGAGGACGCTGAACAATTAAGGAATTTATTGATAAGCAAGTCGCCTAACCTAGATATTCTCGTCAGCGAACTATCGATGACCATCGCTTCACATGTTGGACCTAACATGATTGCGGTGGCATTTATTGGAGACGAAAGGGAAGCATAAATGAAAAGAGTCGCCGTCGGTTTAAGTGGTGGTATTGATAGTGGTACCACAGCGCTTTTACTGAAAGAACAAGGGTATGATGTCTTTGGTGTTACGATGTGGATCTTCGATCACCAAGCAAACGAACTGGAAGCTGCAAAGCGCGTTGCAGATGCGATTGGTATCAAGCATTATGTTTTGGACTATCGAGCAGCGTTTGAGTCGCTTATCATTGGAACATTTATAAAAGAATACGAGCAGGGGTTGACGCCTAACCCCTGTATTTTATGTAACAAAACATTCAAATATGGGCAATTGATCGCTGATTGCGTTCGATTGGGGGCTGATTATTTTGCCACTGGACACTATGCAAAAGTCGATTTTAATCGCAATCTGGGGCCAGAAGGCGAGTTTTTGGTCCAAAGAGCGGATAACAGACGCAAGGATCAGTCCTATAATTTATATCATCTTGATCAGGACACTTTGAAGCGCTTGATTTTTCCACTGGGTACGGTCAAAAGTAAGGATGACGTTCGGAAAAGGTTTGCGGCACTTCATGTTGAGCTGTCTGAAAAGAAGGATAGTTTGGGCATTTGTTTTATTGAACACAAGAACCATGTTGCTTTTCTTAGGGAAAGAGACAGCAAGGCGATGCGCCGAGGTACTTTCGTCTCAAAGGAGAATCAGATATTAGGATACCATGACGGGACAGCGCGTTTCACGACTGGACAAAAGCGTCGGTTGGGCCAGGATTTGAACGGGCAGTATTTGAACGGAAAATATGTCGTTGTTTCTATGGATCCCGAAAAAAGTGAAGTTGTGCTAGGTACAGAATCGGATCTGCTTTATGATGTGGTTCGATGTGCTGCTTTTAATGTGATTTCGCCCCAACTTGAAAGCCATTTGTTGACATCAAACGCAAATTCGGTTGATGTCGATGTTGTTTTAAGTCAGTGGTCCACTGTTTATAAAGGCCGATTGAAACTCGAACGCCAGTCTGGTACGAATGATCGAATCGCACACGTGGTATTCGAACGTCCAGTTAGAGCACCTGCAAGAGGTCAGGCTTTGGTCTGCTATAAAGACGATGTGCTCGTCGGCGGTGGCATCATTTTTGATTATAAATGATCAGGGGGTCCGACCCCTTGATCAGTGATCAGGGGGTCCGACCCCTTGATCAATTTGGAGGTCTTCATGTTATTTAGCTTATCACTCATACTCATTATTGGCTTCTCCTTAAGCGGCATTTTGAATAGACTGAAGTTGCCTGGGCTTTTGGGCATGATTTTGACTGGTATCATATTAGGTCCATTTGTGCTTAATCTCATTTCGGATGATATATTAAACATATCGGCGGAGCTTCGAAAAATCGCTCTGATCATCATCTTAACACGCGCTGGACTAGCTATAGATTTAGCGGATCTTAAAAGGGTTGGTCGACCTGCCTTCTTGATGTGTTTTGTTCCAGCTACTTTCGAAATTCTAGCGGTCGTTGTTTTAGCACCTAGACTTCTTGGCGTCAGCTTAATCGAAGCGGCCATCATGGGCACTGTGCTCGCCGCAGTATCTCCTGCCGTCATCGTGCCACGTATGTTGCACCTTATGGAAAGCGGGCATGGAAAAGACAAAAGCATCCCACAACTCATCATGGCGGGTGCTTCTGTTGATGACATATATGTGATTGTTCTCTTTACCGCTTTCATCGGTATGTATAAAGGGGATGGTTTTCACATGGCATCGCTCATCTCTATACCCATTTCAATCATAATAGGCATCATACTCGGCGTGGTCTCTGGCCTGATACTCGTGAAAGTGTTTAAGCGATTACACATCCGCGACACTGTTAAAGTACTTGTCTTACTCAGCACCGCCTTTATTTTTGTTTCTATCGAAGAATTTGCTTCTCCATATGTCCCGATTTCTGGACTGATTGCTGTTATGGCCATGGGTGTGACCCTTTTAAAAACATATGAAGTATTAGCGAAAAGACTTAAAGGTAAATTCTCAAAGATTTGGGTCGGAGCTGAAATCTTACTGTTTGTCTTAGTGGGAGCTGCCGTGAACATCAATTATTTGGCATCGGCTGGTTTTGGTGCTGCATTGCTAATTTTATTGGCACTGGTCATAAGGGTGATCGGAGTGCAAGTTAGTTTGTTAAGAACACCGTTAAATTTGAAAGAACGCGCATTTTGCTCGTTGGCGTATATACCAAAAGCGACAGTGCAGGCCGCTATTGGAGCAATTCCGTTGAGCATGGGGATTGCTGCTGGCGACACGATTTTAACGGTTGCTGTGCTCGCTATTATGATTACGGCGCCTCTCGGTGCGATTGGCATCGATGCGACTTATAAAAAATGGCTTGTGCGTGCGTAGGTTACCTGTTAAAATAAACTAATTTTACTTAGTTTATGGCATTCGGAGGTTATTATGGTTTATAGCAGTACTCGATTAAATGAATCAAATGAAACATTGACGTTTTCAGAGGCAGTCGTGAGAGGAATTGCGCCAGATGGTGGTCTCTATGTGCCCGCTTTTTTTCCTAAGGTCGACTTGCATGATCCGTTTTGGATCACCGAATCTTATCAAGCGTTTGCAAAAAAAATCTTATCCTTGTACTTGGATGATTTCACTGAAGAAGAAATTTCAAGCTGCGTGGAATCCGCTTATGACGATAAGTTTACGGAGGCATCGATCGCACCCATCAAATCTTTTGCGGATGCAAATTTTATAGAGCTTTATCACGGACGCACTTCTGCGTTTAAAGATATGGCATTGTCGATTTTACCTTATTTGCTTAAAACTGCTGCAAATAAACTTGGAACCAAGGACGACATCGTCATCCTCACTGCCACTTCAGGCGATACAGGAAAAGCGGCTCTCGAAGGTTTTGCAGATGTCGAGGGCATCAAAATTATGGTGTTCTACCCAACGGATGGCGTAAGTGAAATTCAAAGAAAACAGATGACGAGCCAAGAAGGTGAAAATGTATCAGTGGTGGGCATCAAAGGGAATTTTGATGAAGCACAAAATGGCGTTAAGCATATTTTCCTGAATTCAGAATTAAGAGCGGAACTCGCTGAAAAGGGTTATGTGTTCTCATCGGCGAACTCGATCAACATCGGTCGATTGTTGCCTCAAATCGTGTATTATGTGCATGCCTATTTTACACTTGTCAAACAGCGAAAAGTTGCGATCGGAGAGGCTGTCAACATCGTCGTTCCCACAGGAAACTTTGGCAATATACTCGCTGCCTATTATGCAAAACAGATGGGTTTGCCATTTGATCAATTTATTTGCGCTTCCAACGTCAACCACGTCTTGACCGATTTTATTCAGAGTGGTGTCTATGATATCGAAAGGGTTTTTAAAGTGACAAATTCTCCATCGATGGATATATTGATTTCGAGTAACCTTGAGCGATTTTTACATGCGATCAGTGACGGATCCACTTCGATCGTGTCTTCGCTGATGTCAAACCTTAAGGAAAATCATCGGTTCGAAATAACGGATGCCATGCGCAATCAAATGAAAGACTTTCACGGTGGCTTTGCAACCGATCAGGAGACGATCCATGCGATAAAAGAATTATATGAGCAGTATGGTTATGTCGTGGACACCCATACAGCGGTTGCATATAAAGTGTACAAAGATTACGTGAGTCAAACAGGTGATCACAAACAAACCCTGATTGCATCCACTGCCAGCCCTTTTAAATTTGCGGACGATGTGGCGGAAGGCTTAGGGTTGACATCAGTTGGACTTGATGCATTTGATGTGCTTAATTTACTCGCTAGAGAAACTGGACTTAGTGTTCCCGAAACGATTCGAGAACTTAAGGACAAGCCTGTTCTACATCCAAAATCGATAGCCGTCGATGAGATGGTAGATGAGGTAAGATTGTTCCTAAGATAAACAGGGAATGATCAAGGGGTCGGACCCCTTGATCATTCCCTGCTCTACTTTCATCACTTGATACGTTTTAACACCTCACACAAGAACGCATACGTTCTTGCAGTCGAACCAATCGACAAACGCTCAAAAGGCGTGTGAACATCGTGCATATTAGGTCCTAAAGATATCATATCGATATCGCCAACCTTCTCTTTTAAAAACCCGCACTCAAGCCCTGCGTGAATGGCATCGACTTTAAGTTCTTTTCCATAAAGTTCAAGGTACGTTTCTTTCATCAAATCACGAATCTTTGATTCCACTTTATATGGCCATTCAGGGTAATCCGCCATCAGGGCGTTGCGTCCGCCCACCGATTCACAGATCAGCCCCATCATCTCGTTTAACTCCTGTTTCTTCGATTTCACTGAACTTCTCACGGCATTGATCAGTTTAATCGTGTTGCCATTTTGCTCTAAAACCCCTAAATTGTTAGACGATTCAACTAGCCCAGGCATGCCCGCACTCATCGTATAAACACCAAAAGGCGTCAGCCTTAAAAGTTTCTCGATTTTATCTGTAGAGTCCTGATCAAAGACCTTTTGTGGCATATCGCATTTTGTGACTTCGATTTTAATCGCTGGATCAGAAACCTCGTACTCCGACTTAAATGTCTCCTCGATCGACTCAACAAGGTCTTCCATTAAATAACGCGTATCACTCGCTATCGTAAACCTCATCTCTGAGCGCTTCGCGATGGCATTCATCTTCTCGCCACCGTGGATTTCGAAAAGCGAAAAAGGAAAATGCGCTTTGAAAATCGACAAAGTTCTACCCATCAGTTTGATCGCATTTGCACGATTCTTACCAATTTCTATACCAGAATGCCCACCAGCGAGACCCGAAATCACCAAATTGTATGCAAGGTCGTCTTGATGATCGATCAAATCCATATCAATTTCAGTAATATTTTTCACACCACCTGCACAAGACGCAAGCAAAGTACCCTCTTCTTCAGAATCAAGATTAATCAGAATATCACCTTTTACATGTTCGGGATCGAGCGACATGACGCCATCCATACCCGTTTCTTCATTCGTCGTAAAAAGTGCAACCAATTTTGGATGTTCAAGGTCGTTGCTTTCCAGGATGCTCATCGTCATGGCAACAGCGATACCATTATCTGCGCCTAACGTCGTCCCCTTTGTTTTTATAAAGTCCCCATCGATGACCAGTGGAATAGGCTGCGAGTTGAAATCAAAATCAAACGTATCGAGCTTTACACATACCATATCTGTATGCCCCTGCAAGATAACCGTCTTCGCATTTTCATAACCTGGTGTCGCCGGCTTAGTGATGATCAAATTGTTTGATGGTTCCTTGATGACTTCAAGGCCAAGGCCCTTAGCAAACCGTTCTAAAAAATCCGCAACGGCAGCTTCATTTCCAGACTCTCTCGGGATCTGTGTCAATGCTTCAAAATTCTTAAAAACACTCTCAGGTTCCAACCCTTTTAAAACGCGTTCCATATGAATCTCCTTTCACCTTGTGGCTCAGGTTCATTTTATCATATTTTCAGATTAAGATGTAGAGGTCAATATTTTAAAGCCGTATGCCCCGAGCTCAATCACTGATTGTGACAGAGGAGAAAGGGCTTGATCTTCATAAAGATCCCAGTTGGCACCTGGGCATATCTGAGCCAAATCAACAAGCTGCGAATCAGAAGCCAAATTGACCAAGAATGTAACCGCATGACGGCCAACACCCTTTTGGTAACCAAGCAAATCCGGATACGCGTCCGTGTTTAACCAAACGAGGTCTATCGCTTTCATGACATCATGCGCCTTTCTAAGTGCAATCATGCGTTTCACATGTGCCCTTAAATCGAGGTTTTGCTTAAGGTCATCCCAAACCATGCACTGCCTGTTGCCATCGTGTACACCAAATAGGCCAACTTCGCTTCCATAATAAACACTCGGTGAACCACCAAAAGACATTTGAATCAGAAACGCGATTTTAACGAGCCGATCATCGTGATCCAGCATCGTAAGCAGCCTTGATGTATCATGACTATCCAGTAAATTGAACATGTTCACAGCAACCTGTTTCGGATACGTGACGAGCAACCGACTGATGTTGTCCTTAAAAGCCTTCACCCCATAATCCGCGTACATGGCCTCTCTGCTTAGCAAATGCCACACAGGATAAGTGAACTCATAGTTCATCACAGAATCAAACTGATCGCCCTTTAACCAAGGGTTGGAATCATCCCAGTTCTCTCCGAGAACAAAAAGATCCGGCTTGACCGCCTTCACCACCTGCTTAAATTTCCGCCAAAACGCGTGCGACACCTCATTTGAAACATCAAGCCGCCAACCATCGATGTCGTACTCGGTGATCCAGTAAGTCGCAACGTCCAAAAGATATTTTTCTGCCAATGGATTCGACGTCCGCCATTTAGGCATGTTCGGTGTAAATGCAAACGTCTCGTAATTCAGTGAGCCAGCAGCCATATGTTTCGGTGGCGCAGGAAAGCCCTTCACATTTAAAGGAAAATTGATCACCGGCTCCCGCAATAAATGAAAACACTGTGCATAATCAGACTCAAAACCTTTAGCCACAACGTCTTGAAAATACGGATGCTTGAATCCGCAATGGTTGAAGACCGCATCAAGCATCACGCGAATCCCCCTCTTGTGCGCTTCATCGACCAGACGCTTAAACGTCTCGTTTGTACCAAACTCGGGATCGATTTTATAGTAGTCTATCGTGTCGTATTTATGTGTCGTTGGCGACTCAAAAATGGGTGTAAAGTAGATGCCTGTCGCACCGAGATCGGAAATATAATCAAGCCGATCGATAACCCCTTGTAAATCGCCGCCAAAATGCATTTCGTTCGTCACTTCTTTCTCACTGCCCCATGGCAATACATCTTGTTTATCCAGCGACTTGTCGCCATTTGAAAATCGCTCGGGAAAAATTTGATACCATACCGTATCTTTGACCCAAGTTGGGGCATCATATAAATCTTCTTTATTGATGTAAGGAAAATTGAAATAATCGTTCAGCGATTTGACGATTTCCGGATGCACTTTCCTATCAACCGCTCCATGTGAACCATAAAAATAGGCCGATCCGCCCTCGGTACCCT
>DMYC01000390.1 GCA_003482695.1 Clostridiales bacterium UBA8960 | reverse complement strand
CATCCGTTAAAGCATCATGCATGTCAAAACTATGGCTTTGTATTTCCAAAAGACCCGAATCGATCATTTCTTTTGCCTGTGCATATGTGAAGTGAGGGTTGATTGCCCTTTGCCGGATTGGATCATAATCAAGGCCAACAGACCAACCTATTATTGAAATGACCGCTTTCATTTCATATTTTTTTAGCAGCGTAAAGGCGTACTCGTAATTGCTCAAATAACCGTCATCAAAGGTAATGATTAGAGGGTTTTCCGGTAAAGACACACCTTTATATACAAAATTGATCAAATCTTCATAGTGAATGGTGTTAAATCCTGCATCTTTATAAGCTTTTAGGTCTGATTCGAACTGCTTAACCGTTCGATTGCCACTATCGTCTTGTTCAAGTTTAATGTCATGGTACATGACAATTGGGACACGTTTTGTTCTCATGTCCTTTTCGGCAGAAATCGCTTCAGCGGTTTTTCTCTTTGACATCATGTCATCAAGTCTACTCTCCACATTTTCAGAAGTGGTAAAATGCCCAAAATCAGTTAAGGGCTGCTTACTTGAAAACATCGTCTCAATCATCAAGTTTCCAACTGAATTGCGATAATGCATGCGGTCATAGAAGTTTCTAGCATCATAACTGATGCTGTTATAGCCTGTAAAATCCCAAAAGTCTGTAACACGAGCAATTCCTCGCCAGAGCTTATAGATATCGTCCGTTTGATATCGATCCATCTCTTTATGATAAGTCGGCGCAGCAATAAATGTGAAAGAGACACCATGCTGCTCCAAATAGTCTTTGATGCGCTGAAGTGCAGTCACATTATCATCGATCGCCACGCCATATAAATGCCATAGTGGGTCATTGAACTCCGGATACTTTGCGATGAAATCATCCAAGTTACCAAGACTCTCAATATCTCTTACGCTTTTATTGTAGACGCCCTTTTCAGGAATAAATGTCGCATAAGCCATCGGGTCGAATTTTCGCTGAATGAGTCCTTGAACTTTCTTAAACGCATGTTCCAAATTGAGCGTCAGGTATTTTGAATAATACTTGATTCGATTATCACTCAACACTTTTTCGCTAAGTTCCGTGTTAATGGTCTTGTTTTGCTGATTATAATGATCAATCTCCTGCATACTCATGTGTAGAATGATATTTTTTACTTTGTAGTTTTCAACAAGATAATGAATGGTCTTTTGATAATCATAGAAATCTCCACCATACATCATCATATTATAAAATGATGCCCCTTCGTAATACTGGTTCAATAAGTCCGGTGACAAAGAACTTGACTTAGATCCACCGACAACATAAGAATCATATTTCTCAAAATGTCGGTCCAGATAGGCGATTTTTGCAACACGAGGGTTGTTGTTCATATTATATGCATAAAAATTAATGAAGCGATCGCCAAAGACACCAAATGGATCGATGACCATGTTGAAAGCAAATAATGACAAGCATGCTAAAATACAAGAAATGACAACCCATTTAAACCATTTTAAACCATTCATGTTTACCTCATTAGAATTGGAAATATAAGAAGTCAGCTACATTTGACATTTGAAAGAGCGATAATGTAATGAGAATGCCTGTGACAATGGCATGCCTTTTGTTAAATTCAAAATTTGATTGCAGTTGACTTGTATTTTTGAAAAAGAAGGCAATCGCCATACTTAAAATCAAAACAAAAATCACATAGGCATTTGAAACGACGAACGAAAGGCCCTCCATGAGAATCGCACTTTTGGCCCATCCAGAAAAAACCGAGAAATCAATCGTTTTCATCATCACATATAACGCTTCAGAAAGCGAACTTGAAACGAAAATAATACGCGTCACCACGATGCCGATGAAAGTCATGAACCAAGCCAGATAAAATGGCAGTTCCCATTTTCTCCGTGACATGAAGTGTGCGCCACATACAAAAATACCATTGAGCACACCCCAGAACACAAAGCGCCAACCGGCACCATGCCAGAAACCTGAAACTATAAACGTCAACATGACAGCAAGATAGAATTTCGGTGCACCATCGCCACGTTTAAATACACGTTTAAAAATATAATCTGATAAAAATTTTGAAAGTGACATGTGCCAACGTCTCCAATAATCCCTAAAATTTCTGGATTTGTAAGGCGAATTGAAATTTTGAGGCAGATGAATGTTGAAAAAAAGCCCTAAACCTATGGCCATATCCGCATAACCTGACAAATCAAAATAGTATGAAAACGTATAAGCCAAAACAGAAAAATGCGCCTCAAAAATACTGGCACTGTATACATGATCGTAAAAACCCTGAGCAAATGCAGTCAGTGGATCAGCGATAAGCACTTTTTTCGCACATCCTATCGCAAAAATAAAAAGACCAAGAGAAATATTTTTAACATTAAAAAGACCACTCTCTTTAGATTCAAACTGAGGGACGACTTCCATATGATGAATGATTGGTCCTACTATCAACTGCGGAAAAAAGGTGATGAATAGCAAATAATTGATTAACGAATACTCCTCAGTCTCTCCGCGATAACAATCCACAATATATGCGATCATATGGAATGTGAAAAAAGATATTCCGATAGGCAATGCAATCTTGAGGAGGTCATGATTCGACGAAAAAATGTAATTATAGTTTTCAATAAAGAAATCAATGTACTTAAAATAGCCTAATAAAACAAGATTCTCCAAAAGACCAAGTGAAAGAAGCATGCGCCTTTTGACTTTGGACTTGGTCTTGACCAGGCTTGAACCTATTATGAAGTTAAAAAAAACAGTAAAGATAAAATAAGGTAAAAAACTCAAGCTCCCTTGAGCATAGAAATAAAATGAGGACAATATGAGCCAAATCTTTGCAAAACGCTTGTCACCAAGTCCATTGAGCGCTCTAAAACCCGCAAAGACAACGGCTAAAAATATAAGAAAACGGTATGATGAAAAAATCATGTTCTATCCTTTCGAAAGCGCTGTTTATATAGCAAATTCAACTTTTATGACTTTGCCGATCAATTTAACCTCTTTCAGTTCCATTTCAACTTCTGCTATAGCCTCCCCTTTTGAGAGCACCAACTTATTGTTGCTGGATTTGTAAATAAGTCTAATGGATTTCTTGCCGCCTATTTCCACGTAATATACAGCGTGGTTCTGAATTTCATTTGTCAGTTGAACAGTCAATACATCCCCTTTAAGGATGCGTAACGCTTTTAGTTCAGATGCACTGACTTTAACAAACATCACTTTTTCATAGTTTATGTTTTCGATTTTCTTCCCTAATACAGACAATTCCTTATAATCTACAGGTTGGCTTGATACTTCATCGATCACTGGAAATTTTTTTATAACCCCTGCTAAAATATCTGTCCATTGCTCGTTCGGTGTGATCGCCGGTTCATGTGATTTAATAGGTGCTGGCTTCGGTTTTTCTTTTAAAGGTTCAGCGGATCTATTTTCCTCAATCTGGTCTTGAAAAACTTCAATCTTCTCGCCTAAAATCTTGAGAATCGTTTCCGCAATCTGTTCATTGATTACTTTCTTTCCAGATTCAATTTGCAAAATATAATTAATATTTTGTCCACATGCCTTTGCAAGGTCTTTTTCCGACATTTTCGCTTTAACTCTGGCTTCTTTTATTTTAATCGCTAATCGATTCATATTACACCTCAATATTATTTTCTTATGATTCTTTTAATATAATATTATAAAGTGGCGCATTTTACAATCTTAGAAGGATTAAATTAACTTGACAATAATACCCCATGGGGGTATAGTTGAATTGTAAATACCCTACATGTGTATCATTTTTTATTTTATTATATAGGAGTTTTTATGAAAACAGAAATATATAAGATTGATGGCATGACATGTGCATCATGCTCTAGCGCCGTTGAACGCGCCACAAGAAAATTAGTAGGTGTTGAATCATCTGATGTCAATTTATCGACTGAAAAATTGACGATCACTTATAATGAAACTGCACTCGAAAAAGAATCCATCGTTGAAACTGTTAAAAAAGCTGGATACAGTGCTACAATCGAAGTTCCCGATAAAACGATAACGATGCCTATAGAAGGCATGACTTGTGCTTCCTGTAGCCAATCAATTGAGCGAAAACTTTCAAAAAACGAAGGTGTTACGAGCATCACAGTTAATCTAGCCACAGAAACAGCGCAAATCATCTATAACCCAGATAAAGTAAGATTATCTGAATTAAAACAACAAATCACAAAACTTGGTTACACACCAAAGGAAATCGTTGTAAAAAGAAATGTTGATGAGGATAAGTTAAGAAAAGAAAAAGAAATTAAAATTATGAAATTTAAGTTGGTGGTTGCTGCGATTTTTACTATTCCACTCGTATATATCGCGATGGTACCTATGATTAAATTTATTGATTTACCTTATCCAGAAATCCTTAGTATGATGATGAATCCATTAAATAACGCTTTGACACAAATTGCACTCGTTTTAC
>DMYC01000414.1 GCA_003482695.1 Clostridiales bacterium UBA8960 | reverse complement strand
CTGTATTTGACCTATTATACTAAAAATCAGAGCCTCTTTCAATGACGAGCTTCATCATGTTCATGATGTTCTGATAACTGTTTTCATCATGTGGCTTTACGCAGTCACTACAATCTTTCACGCCATGCGTCATTTTGAAGTTGCCCCCACATTCATCTTTCAACAAATAAAGTGGACAATAACAAAAAAGACAATTAAATGCCTCGTGTGGCACCCCTTTGTGACATGGAAAAAACTCACATTTTAAATTCTGATTAAACTTATAATGCTCAGACATTGGTTGCCTCCTCCGCTTTTACTAACAAGACAACCGCCTGACTGGACATTCCGAGCTCTTGACCTTCAAACCCCAGTTTCTCTGTCGTAGTCGCCTTTATATTCACACACTTTACATCACACTTTAAATGATTCGCCAATATTCTTCTCATCTCATCGATGTAAGGCGACAGTTTTGGTTTCTGTGCAACGATGGTTGCATCAACATTTCCGATTCTGTAACCTTCTATCGCCATCGTCTCACAGACGCGATCAAGCAAAATCAAACTTGAAATATCTTTAAATGCCTGTGATGAGTCCGGAAAATGCTTTCCAATGTCGCCCATTCCAAGCGCGCCTAAAATCGCATCCATAATGGCATGGGTCAAAACGTCCGCATCAGAATGCCCCAAGAGGCCAAGTGTATGTGGAATCTCTACACCACCCAATATCAACAACCTATCTTCTGTTAATTGATGCACATCATATCCGATTCCTATTTTCATAAATCCACCTTATACGTTTCCAGCAGCACTTCAGCAACAATAAGATCTACCGGTTTTGTAATCTTAATATTCTCAGAAGAGCATGGAATAATGACTGTTTTTTTTCCTATCGCTTCGATAATGGCTGCATCGTCTGTCACTTCAAACGCATGGTCATTTGCATATCGATGCGCTTTCATCAAAGTGTCAAATCGAAAGACTTGTGGCGTCTGAACTGACCAAACCACAGAACGGTCGACAGTCCCTATAATGACTTTCTCAGGGTTAATCGTTTTAAGGGTATCCGTCACTTCAGCACCCGCAATCGCACCTTCTATATCGGAACGATGATCAAGCGCTTCTAAAAAACGGATTAACATGTTCTTTGGAAAAAATGGCCTAACACCATCATGTATCACGACGAATGACGTTTGGAATCCATCACCCTCTATCTTGATGAGTCCTTTGCGCACTGACTCTTGACGCGTGGCTCCACCCTCGATGACACTGATTTTGGTGCTTATTTGTTCTCGACTCAACCAAGACGTCATTTTTTCTTCCACTTCCAATACATCGTCCCTTGGAACAATCACAATTGCTTCATCGATTATGGGCTCTCTCAACAAATGAATCAAAGTCCAATTAAGTATTTCCTTGTCCTTAAGCAATAGATACTGCTTCTTTTGACCGATGCCCATTCTTTGCCCCATTCCCGCTGCCGGAACTAGCGCAATCACTTTGCAACCATTATACATAAGTCATCTCCAATATTTTTCTCGTAAAAAAAGCCGTGGTCTCAGTAAATTCCGACCACGGCATATCATTACATCAATTCTTAGACTTAGCAAAAATCATGCGCCCAGCAGCTGTTTGCAGCACACTGGTTACGATGACCTGAATATTCTCATTGATGAATTTTCTTCCATCTTCAACGACGATCATCGTGCCATCATCGAGGTATGAAACACCTTGATTGGATTCTTTACCTTCTTTTATGATTTGAACTTGCATTTCTTCACCTGGCAATACCACTGGTTTAACAGCATTAGCAAGTTCATTTATATTAAGTATCAAGATATCTTGCAGTGAAGCGACTTTGTTGAGGTTGTAATCATTCGTCACGATACAACCGTTCATTTTTTGAGCAAGTTTGATCAACTTTACATCCACTTCCGCAACATCTTCAAAATCATAATCGACGATTCTAACGACAATCGGCAAATCCTTTTGGATGATTTTAAGAATGTCGAGACCTCTACGACCGCGATTACGTTTAAGGGCATCCGATGAGTCTGCAATATGCCTTAACTCACCAAGAACAAACTCAGGAATGATGATTTCGCCCTCAATAAACCCCGTTTTACAAATGTCAGCGATTCTACCATCTATAATGACACTCGTATCCAATATTTTCGGTTTAGCTTGAGAGGCAACATGAATAGATTTGCTTGACTTTGAAGACGTCAAGCGCTTCGCCCAGTCCGAAATTTTCGGTTGGTCCTTGATGTTTTTTTGAGCCAGATTGATGCCCAAATAACCAAAAAAAATAAAAGTCAAAATTTTTAATGCACTTGCAACCATAGGTATAGGGATGATATCGTATAAACCACTAATTAAAAAAGCAATAATGAGTCCAAAAATCAAACCGATAAGTCCAAATAAAAAATCTTGCTGAGGAATTTTTTCCAGCTCAGCTTGCGTGATTTGAGCCAATTTCTTTCCTAAGCGAATGATGAGTTGTGAAGCGACATATGCAACGAGAGCAAGCACAACACCTAAAATTGCTGGGGATATAACCATGTACACCATTCGATCTAAGCCGAAGATGTTGTTTTCCACCAATAAATCTACAAGATGAATACCAAGAGCAATGCCTGTACTCAGTCCTATAAACGTGATGATGTACTTAATAAACTTTTCAATCATCTCATCTATAACCTCCTTTCACAAAAATTGAGCATCCTAAGATGCTCTTATAAATTATGGAGCTTATTTGATTGTAACATAGAGTTTTCAAAAGTTAAACCCTAGTTTTAATGACTGCCTATCGTGGCGTTGACTAGTGAAACCACATCGTCTTCACGTAAATCTTTTGATAAAGTCAATTCACTCACTAAAATTTGCTTTGAATTGTTGAGCATTTTACGTTCGCCTGTAGACAAACCTTTTTCTCTGTCAAGAATTTCAAGGTTTCTAACGACTTGAGCCACTTCAAAAATATCGCCCGTTTTTACTTTTTCAAGATTTGCACGATATCGTCGATTCCAATTGTCAGGCATAGCTTCTTTGTTTTGCGATAGCAAGTCTATCACTTCATTGAAAACGCCTTTGTCCACAACACGTCTAACACCTAAATTCTCCGCATTATCAGTGGGAATCATCACTTTCATGTTCTTTATCGGCAATTTTAAAATATAAAATTCTTTATCCGATCCCATAAGTTCTTTAAATTCGATGGCCTCAATAACGCCGGCGCCATGCATAGGGTATACAATCTTATCTCCAACTTTAAACATCCTTCGACCTCCATGCTGCTTCAGTATATATCTATTATACCTGATAATCCGACTTTGTTCAACTAAACTTTAATTTTACTATCTGATACATGTGTTGTCAATAGTATTTTCAACGTTTCAATCTTTCTTTAAACACTTTCCGTTTCAACGCATTTATGATAGAATGTGTTTATAAAATCTAGCACAGTAGCATAACTTAAACAAGGAGGCTATGGTATGAAAGATGTCATTTATGATGAGTTTCAAAATAAGGTTGACGAAGTATTGATAAGACACGCTAACCTTTTAGATATACTAAGCAAGATGGGGGACGCGGCTTCGAAAACCAATCGCTCAGTCATTAAATCCATTACGAATTGCGGTTGCGTCACACTCAACGTCGCAAAAGTCGATATTCCTGAAAATTTGTCTTATGATGCACTAAAAGAATACAAATCAGAGCATTTACATGGCAAACCTTGTCCTGTGTGCCGCGAAAAGATTGAAGAGGAGCTAGGCCGACTTGAATTTTACATCGCAGCGATATGCAACACACTCGACATTAGCATGTACGATGTTTTATTAAAAGAGTATAAGAAAATAAGTACATTAGGTCGTTATAGCTTGTATTAAAATTAAGGGATGCCTCGCAAATTGTCGAGACATCCCTATTTTTATAGAAAATATTTAAGCATGTCATTTATGTGTTTTAGTCCAATCACCGTAAAATCTTCAGGTCTTGTCAGCCCCTCTAAATTCGAATGTGGTATGATCGCCTTTTTGAACCCCATTTTGGCAGCCTCATTGATCCGCTGCTGTGCTTGATTGACGGCACGTATTTCACCTGTGAGTCCAACTTCGCCGAAAATGATCATATCTTTAGGTACGACGATGTCTCTATGACTCGACGCGACTGCCATGACGATGGCCAAATCAGCAGATGGTTCGTCAATGGTCACGCCACCAACGACGTTAAGATAAATATCTTGTTCATATAAAGTCATCCCGACTTTCTTCTCTAAAACAGCGGTCAGCAGAACGAGCTTATTATAATCGATGCCAATCGCCATTCTTCTAGGCAAATTATAATTCGTATGCGAAACCAGACATTGCATTTCAACAAGGACTGTTCTCGTACCCTCGAGCGCCGGCACAACGATGGAGCCAGGGGACTGCGTGTCCGAGTTGGACAAAAAGATCTTCGACGGATTATCCACCTCGATCAACCCTCTACTCGTCATCTCAAATACGCCAATTTCATTGGTCGAGCCAAAACGGTTCTTCACCGATCTTAAGATTCTAAAAAGATTATGACCCTCACCTTCGAAATAGAGCACGGTATCAACCATATGCTCCAAGATTTTAGGTCCAGCAATCGCGCCTTGTTTTGTTACATGTCCAACGAGGAATGTGCAAACGCCAAATTTTTTTGCGATATTCATAAACTGATTTGTCGCCTCTCTAACTTGGCTGACACTACCTGGAGCTGAAACGACTTCTTGATTGTAGACCGTCTGAATGGAGTCTACGATGAGAATATCCGGCTTAAGCTGTTCAACATGAAACTTTATGCGTTCAATATTGTTTTCTGCGACAATGAAAATCGATTCGCTCTCCACTTCCAAACGCTGCGCTCGAAGCTTCGTTTGCTTGACAGACTCCTCTCCGGAGACATAAAGAACCACTTTGCCTTGCATCGCAATATTATTGGCCACTTGAAGCAGAAGTGTGGATTTCCCGATTCCAGGATCTCCGCCAACCAAAATCAACGAACCCCTAACAATTCCACCGCCTAAAACAATATCCAGCTCCTTTATTTTTGTGCTGAATCTCTCTTCTCGATCGAAAGCCACTTCCTTTAGCCTTAAGGGCTTTGAGTCTCCCCCAATATTTAAGGATTTCGGTTTTTCACTTTTTACATCGATTTCTTCAACATATGAATTCCATTCACCACAATCCGGACACTTACCTAGCCACTTGGGCGAAATAGACCCACAATTTTGACATACGAACTTACTCTTGGTTTTGGACATGATTTTCCCCTTTCAATGCAAGTTCACCTTCAATGAGATCAATATAGATGCGAGACAAATCATCGTCCTCAATCATCAGTTCTGCAATTGGATCCTTGATCATTTTGTCAATTGCACGTTTAATGGGTCTCGCACCATAGGATTCACTATAGCTCGCTTTCGCAATGAATGCATGAACATCGGGACTTATGACAAGCTCAATTCCCTTTTCATAAAGCTGTGCACGTAGTCCGCCGAGATTGAGATGGACGATTTTTTCAAGCGCTTCTTCAGACAACGTTTGAAACACCACAATTTCATCTATGCGATTGATGAATTCAGGTT
>DMYC01000371.1 GCA_003482695.1 Clostridiales bacterium UBA8960 | reverse complement strand
AAATTGCTCAAGTCAAAATAGCTTGAGTAATTTTTGCGGTTATCGTGAGTCGAAAAGTTTGACACAACCACTCATACGCCCTTTTAAGTTTATCTTGGATATACAACTTCAAATGTCTCACATACAACTAACATATTTTCAGTAAACGCTTTCTCGAATTTTTTTAAATCTTTGGAAAAAAACGCTCTATGTACCTTTTTCCAGTACTCTAGCGACATGTCCCCTTCGCCTTCAGTCTTTGCAAATGTTTCTGTCACTTCATTAAAGGGCGTTATACTTACTTTTGTGGTTTTTATGACACATTGCGCTTCATTATTGCCATCTAGAATGATGCTATACGCGTTTTCTTCAGGCAGTTCCTCATCTTCAAATGCATATAAACAATGTAATGACGTTGTTGAAGTTTTCTTACCTTCTAGTACCAGTTTTGACAAATCATTAGCGCTTTTCTCATCAGCGCCAAAAGACCACGCTTCATATTCTTTTTCTGATTTTTCAACCGTCTCATTGATTGAGCTTAGATAGTTTTTCCACATGTTAATAACCGAAATGTGCGTTTTCATACTCATACGTTAGTCTCCTTCGGCAAAGCCTGAACATCTCTCAAATACTATAAACTATTTGTATGTGATACGTTTCCACAGTATCTGAAAATCAATACCATCAATCGCGCCTTGCGTATGATGTTAATACATTCAAGGTATGTTCTATGCCATAGGGAATGTCTTTGAATACATTTTTCATAGCTTCAATTGTTTTTTCTATATGCACCTCAATTGCCTCCTCCAAAATATGTATTCTTCATTTCTGTATACTTCGTTCATACCTGCTTTTTCGAGCAACCTAATCGATGCTTGGTTACTGATTAAGCAATCTGCTTTGATGACACTCACACTATCCTGCGTTTCAAGCCACTGCATGATTCCTTTTAATGACTCAAATCCAAAGCCTTTACCTCTTTCTTTTTCTACAAATCCAAAGCCTACCTCAACTTCACCTTCTGCATTTGGCTTACCATGAAAACCAACATCTCCGATAATCATGTTACTGTCTCTCTTGACGACCATCCAAAATTCAAACCCCGATGGTTCAGAATGTTCAAGTGCGCTATCTATAGATGGTAAAATATCTTTTGTATCACTTGTCGGCCACATCTCATCTGTTAAAAAGCCCATTTTTTGTATGACATCATATTTACCTTCAAGCAATGACGTAGTAATCTCGAATGTAACTGGTATAAGCGTTAATCGTTCTGTCACAATGTTTTCTATTGTCAAATATACACCTCCTAGCACAGTCCATAAAAAGTTAGTTGACTGATTACTCATCATTTAACGAGTTAATGCCTTGTTCTTTAAGCTTCGCTAATGCGTCTTTCATTTCTTTGACTTGCTCGGCAGGGTGTCCTTGCCAACCGTAACTTCACCGACGACTCTAAAGGGTTCAGTCAAGCGATAAGACTTAGTTGGGTTTCCAGGAAATCTTTTGTCCGTTAAATCAGGATCGTCTTCAATTTCCCCTAAAGGCTCTACCAAATAAATTCTTTCTTTCCCTTCACCAAAGGCAAGCTCAGCACTCCAAATTGCAGCATCTAATGTCCCCGTTAAGAAAATATATTTTGCATTTTTTCTTTGTCCAAAGTTTGAATTTAAATCTCTACCTTTGGATCGACTTACGCTAATAATTCCTTTATGATCGGCGTAAAATTACGCTTAGCCCACTGGTATAGTTCATCGTTTTCATAGCCACGATACGCACCTTCAATCATCATTATTAGATACAGATAAATATCATACCAAGCCATTCTGACTCTCTCAGGATGCGAAAATTCTTTCACACCATACCCTCTTAAAAAATGTTCGCTTTTACAATGGCTACGAAAACGGTCTTCCATGAGTGGGTCTCCAAACAAAGCACGTTCCCAATCGATTAACCCGATTACAGCATGATCTTTAATCAGCCAATTGCCTTCCCATGTATCCCAATGAACCAACACAGACTCGGTTACATCGTGAAAACACGCCTTATCTCGCAATAGCGAAGTGTGTACCTTATCATAATCTACTCCAATGTCGATTTTCTTATCCATACCATCTTGTAGAACACCCAAAAGCAATTGCTCAAAAAAAGAAAATAAGGTTTCTTTTGAAGTGCACATATTTCCAAGGAGTCCAAATTTATTTCCCTTTATAGTATGTAGTGCCCCAATATATTCTCCAATTTCAACTTCTATTGATTTTATCTCTTCTTCAGACATACTACTTTTAGAAGATGAAAAACTGTTTCCATCTATCCAGTCCATAAAGAAATATTCACTGTCACATCCCATTTTAGTTTGATCATAGTATAATACTTTCGGCAGTAACAACTGTGTTTTCTCGTTCACCAGATTCATAGCAGCGACTTCAGCCTGCATCATATTGATCTCATAAGACATTAAACTGTCAACACGCGCTGGTGCAATTTTAAGCACCACACGTTTGCCACTTTCTAGTTCTATCTTGTAAGTAGCATTGCAAAATCCTTCCGTTAGTTCAATATGACTTTTTATTTTTGCACCATCGAATGCTCTGTATACCAATAATTGAAGTGCTTGGTCAGTTTGCAGGTTTTTGGTATAACTCATCATGGCTCCTTCCAAAAATTGATCAGGGGGACTGTCCCCTTGATCATGTGTTATCTCTTAAACAGCTCATTTGCGCGTTGTAGTGCATTGAATTCATAGCTTAACCTATAATAGTTGCCATCTTTTTTCCCGTAAAGTCTGTAAAACGCTACGAT
>DMYC01000237.1 GCA_003482695.1 Clostridiales bacterium UBA8960 | reverse complement strand
GCCATACTGAAGGAAGCGCTTAAAGAAGAAATCCGATCAAAAACAGAGTCACAAGAGTATGAACAGTACTTTAAGGAGAAAGTGGATGAAGCGATACAAGAGCTTGGCGCATCAAACACACTCGTTTTCGGCGTCCATTCGAAAGACGCTGAACGACTGCCTAAAGGTGTGGACGTTCAAATCGAAGACCGCTTGTTGGGGGGCTTTTACGTGCTCAAAAACGGCAATGAAAAATATGATATGACTCTGGATAGCGAAGTGGATGCACTGGACGCTTTTTTAGGCTGCATGCTGAACACGCTTTATGAAATCACTGGGGAGGCCTGCGATGAAGAAAGGTGAAGGACGCATCACCTATATAAACGGGCCCGTGGTCAAAGGATCCGGCATGGCACACTTTATGATGCGCGAGATGGTGCTCGTAGGTGAGAAGAAGTTGATCGCTGAAATCATCGGCATTAGCGGTGGGGTTGGAACGATACAAGTCTATGAGGAAACAGAAGGGCTTGAGTTAAATGAAACGATCGTTGGACTTGGTGTGCCATTGTCTCTGAAGCTCGGACCAGGGCTTATGGGCAATATTTTTGACGGCATCGGCAGACCACTAAGAGAAATCGAAGCGTCAAACGGGGATTTTATTCCACTTGGCATTGGGCTTTTGTCCATTGATCTGGAAAAATCGTGGGATGTCGAAATGCGTGTTGAAACCGGAGATTTCGTACATGGTGGCCAGATTTTTGCATCGGTCAAGGAAACGGAACTCATCACCCATAAGCTGATGGTACCACCCGGTGTGGGTGGTGTGGTGATCCAGACCGTCCAAAGTGGAAGGCACAAAGGAAGCGATGTGCTGTTAAGCGTTCAGGACAAGGATGATAAAATCACTGAGTTACGCATGTATCAAGATTGGCCTGTTAGAAAATCAAGGCCTTATGATAAAAGGATGAAAATATCGAAACCACTCATCACGGGTCAAAGAATTCTCGACACGTTCTTTCCGATTGCGAAAGGCGGCACGGCTGCAATTCCAGGTGGGTTCGGCACAGGCAAAACCATGACGCAGCATCAGCTCGCAAAGTGGTCTGACGCAGACATCATCATCTATATCGGTTGCGGCGAAAGAGGGAATGAGATGACAGCTGTTCTCGAAGAATTCCCTAAACTGATCGACCCAAAATCCGGCCTTCCGATTATGGAGCGCACGGTTCTAATCGCAAACACTTCCAACATGCCTGTGGCGGCGAGGGAAGCGAGCATCTACACAGGCATCACCATGGGTGAATACTTCAGAGACATGGGCTATCATGTGGCCATTATGGCAGACTCCACTTCGAGGTGGGCAGAGGCGCTGAGGGAAATTAGTGGGCGGCTCGAAGAAATGCCGGCGGAAGAAGGTTATCCGGCCTACTTGTCATATCGCCTGGCCGAATTTTACGAGCGGGCAGGCTATGTTAAAACGCTTCATGGTGACGAAGGTTCAGTGACGATCATCGGAGCGGTTTCACCTGCAGGTGGCGATTTTTCTGAACCTGTGACCGAAAATACGAAGCGCTATGCAAACGCATTTTTGGCACTTGACCGAAAACTCGCCTACTCAAGACATTATCCAGCGATCAACTGGCTATCGAGTTATAGCGGTTATCTGAAGATACTGGAGGAATGGTATTTTGACCACGTTTCTCCAGATGCGATTCACCTCAGAAACCAGGTGTTAAAGCTCCTTCAAGAAGAGAGCAAACTGCTGGATATCGTTCAGCTCGTGGGTGAGGACGTGTTACCAGATTCACAGCGCTTGATACTCGAGATCTCCAGAGTCGTCAAGACAGGCATTTTACAGCAAAGTGCCTTTCACAAAGAGGACACATTCGTCCCGATGGCCAAACAATATCAGATGCTGAGCGCTGTCTGGCACCTTTATGAACGCGCCAGTGCCTGTGCAGAGAGGGGCATCCCGATGTCGCTTATTAAAGAAGAGGCGCTGTTTGAGAATATCACAAAAATGAAATACACCGTTCCAAATGACGATTTAAAAGCCATCGACGCATTAGTTGTAGAGGTGGATCAATATTATGATGCGCTAATGGCGCGATACGATCAGGTGATGTGATGCTAAAAGAATACTTAAAAATCGACAAAATAGAGGGCCCCTTAATCTACCTAAAAGGGATCAAAGAGGCAAAATACGGCGAAATTATCGAAATCACCCTCGAAAACTCGAAAAGAATAGGCAAAGTCATAAAAATAGATGAGAACATGGTGGTTGCCCAGGTTTTTGAAGGCACCTCAGGACTGAGTACCATGAACGCTTCGGTTCGGTTCACTGGTGAGCCATTGACCATCTGTCTTTCGCGGGAAATCCTCGGAAGGACGTTCAACGGCCTCGGCAACCCGATAGATGGCGGAGGTCCGATTTATTCGAAAACCAAATACAACATCAATTCAAGTCCCATCAACCCGGTCTCGAGACGGTACCCTCGCGACTATATTGAAACGGGCATATCGTCCATTGATGTATTGACGACTTTAATTAGGGGACAGAAGCTGCCGATTTTCTCAGGCAATGGTCTGCCTCACAAAGAACTGGCCGCTCAAATCGTCAGTCAAGCCAAGATCACTTCTGACCTAAACGAAAATTTCGCGGTGTGTTTCGTGGCCATCGGCGTGACGCGTGATGATGGCGCTTACTTCATCGAAAAATTTGAGGAAAGCGGCACAATCAACAACGTCGTCATGTTTATGAACTACGCCGACGACCCGGTAACAGAACGCCTCAGCATACCTAAATGCGCCCTTACTGCGGCAGAATACCTCGCTTTTGAAGAGGGCATGAACATCCTGGTCGTCATGACGGACATGACGAATTATTGTGAAGCCTTGAGAGAGATCTCATCCGCCAAAGA
>DMYC01000171.1 GCA_003482695.1 Clostridiales bacterium UBA8960 | reverse complement strand
AACAGTTCGGCGTTGTTCCTGATGTCATCACATACGCGAAAGCGCTAGGCAATGGCACACCAATAGGTGCTTTTAGCGCTAGACCACATGTTGCCAGTTCGTTTAACAAACCTTCCGCGTCGACTTTAGGTGGAAATCCGGTCTCAACGACTGCAGGTTTAGCCGTTCTTGGCTATATTGAAAAATATGGGCTTTGCGAAAGAAGCAAAAACCTAGGAGAGACGTTAAAGTTTGGACTTTTGAGTTTGAAGGCTAAACATAGCATGATCAAAGACGTTCGTGGATTAGGGCTTATGATTGGTATGGCTTTTGACGAGTCAAAGGGTGCTGCCATCGTCGATGAGGTTTTAGAGGAAATGAAAGAACGAGGGTTTGTCATCGGCAAGAACGGTATGAACCGTAATGTACTCGCTTTTCAACCCCCGCTTATGGTCACGGCATCTGATATTGAACAAATGCTTGAAAATTTAGATGCTGTTTTATTGAGCTTGCCAACGGCATAGCTTTTTATCAAGTAGATCTATGAAACTGAAGAGGGCAA
The DNA here is from genome assembly GCA_003482695.1 of Clostridiales bacterium UBA8960. GTDB lineage: Bacteria > Bacillota > Clostridia > Peptostreptococcales > Acidaminobacteraceae > Fusibacter_C. The sequence continues at coordinate 2,495 of DMYC01000171.1, read as the reverse complement.
TTCCCATGAGGCTAATGGCAACTATGCCGGCAAACATGCCTTTATAGTCCAGTTTTAACCAACTATCCATGATAAAGTAACCTATTCCATGGCGCGTTGCAAAGTTTTCGGCAAAGAATAATACTGAAATTGAAGTTCCGATGCTAAGCCGTAAAGAGGTGAGCAAGTTTGGTATGGTGGCAGGTATGATCATATGTTGATAAACCTGCCATTTTGTTGCCCTTAAAGCGTTCATCGACGTGTAATAACTTGGATTGATTGATTTTACACCATCTCGAGTGCTTACCAAAATTTGAAAGATGATAATGAGCCCCACAAGCACAATTTTCGACAAATCCCCAAGACCCAAAAAGAGCATAAGGAGTGGTAACAAAGCAATTTTTGGAACGGGATAAAGTGCGTAAATCACAGGTGAAAGGATCGCATCAATCCGTTTATGTGTTGCGATTAAAATACCTAATGGCACACCAAACAGCAGAGAGACGATGATGGCAATCAGTATGCGGTAAAGACTTGATAAAAGGTGTATCGACAAAAGTGGCCATTTGTCCATAAATACGACCAAAGTTTCATGAGGAGAAGGAATCAGCCTTGGATCAACGAAGTAATGTAGAGCATACCAAGCGATTAAAATCATAAACGCTGCACTGAGATTACGCTTCATCATGTACCTCCTGCATGGCTTTACGAACTCTTAAGCACAGTTCGTAAAATTTTGGATTCTCCCTCAAGTGAACATCACCGAAATTCGGGTTTTCAAAGCGTTCATAAATACATCCGTCCGACTTCGACATAAGCAGGATCTCTTCACCTAAAAAAACGGCTTCTTCGATGTTGTGTGTTACGGTTACCCAAGTGACGGGTCTTTTTTTACTGAGTTTAATGATCGTATTTTGAAGATTTTCTCGCGTAATGGCATCAAGTGCAGAAAAAGGTTCATCCATCAACATGATTTCTGGCGCGAGTAACCACGCTCGTCCTATTGCGACGCGTTGCTTTTGTCCTCCGCTCAATTGATGCGGAAATTTGTCGAGGTGAAGGTCCAAACCAAGTTCACTGGACAATTTTTTTGCAAATGACAATTGATTTTCATCAAGAGACTTGTTTTTGAGTTGTAACCCAAGAATCAGATTTTGCCATACGGTTTTCCATGGGAATAAACCATACTCTTGAAGCACCATAGCAATATGATGCTCAGAGGGGAAAATGATTTTCCCTTGATTAAGTGGCCTCAGACCGGCGATGGCATATAAAAGCGTTGTTTTTCCGCACCCGGAAGGACCGAGAATCGTATAGGATTTCCCTCTATCAAAATGGAGTGTTAAATCTTTAAGTACGGTATGCCCATCATAGATGAGATGCACATGATCGACAGAGAAAGCGTTCTTATTCATGGGAAGAATCCTCTAGCCCACTCCATGTAACGTGCTCATCCAAAGTGATGCCAAGCGCGCGCAAAATACGCGCCACTGTGTGCTGAATCATGTCTTCAAGACTTTTTGGCTTGTTGTAGAAAGCCGGGACTGGTGGCATGATCGTGGCACCATATCGACTTAGCTTAACCATATTCTCAAGGTGGATGCCACTAAGTGGGGTCTCGCGAGTGACCAAAACAAGGGGCCTATGTTCTTTCAACATGACATCTGCGGCTCGGCATAATAGATTGTCGGCGATGCCGCCGGATATTTTGCCGAGTGTACCCATGCTACATGGAATGATGCACATCGCATCTGATGAATAAGAGCCACTGGCAATGCTCGCAAACATGTTGTCATTTTCATGGTGAACAAAATTCCGGTATGAACCGAACTCGATCAGTATCTCAGAATAACTGCGCTCAAGCTCGTATGCCATGACGCGCTGTCCTAGGTCAGAAGCAACAAAGTGAACTTCGTGTCCGTTATCCAGTAGTTTTTTTACCGCCGTGTAGGCAAGGATGCTTCCGCTGGCACCCGTTAGACCAATAATTATACGCTTCATCAGATTTCCTTTCTTTAAAGATCTGAACGATTTACCAAAAGATATCAATCGTAGTAAATGCAAGTAGAATGACCGATATCAGCTGGTTGATATGATATGCCGCATAGTTCATCTTCAAACGATGACCAGGATCGATGATGCCATGTTCAACGAACAACAATATGGCACTAATGAATACACCGGCATAATATAACAAACCTAAGTTAGCGAGAGCGCCTACCAATATGAGTAGGATCAGCATAATTAAATGAAACGCACGAGCAATTAAAAGCGCGCCATTTAGACCAAAGCGACTTGGAATGGAAAAAAGCCCCACTTTTTTATCAAAGTCGATATCTTGCGTGCCATATACGATGTCAAATCCCGCGACCCATAGTGTCACTATTGCACCTAAAATAAGAGGGATCCAACCAAAAGAGGCTTTGACTGCAAGCCAAGCACCCACGGGTGCGCCAGCGCAAGTAATGCCTAAAATGATGTGGCAAAGCCAGGTAAACCGCTTGGTGAAACTATAC
>DMYC01000228.1 GCA_003482695.1 Clostridiales bacterium UBA8960 | reverse complement strand
GATGAAATAGGCGAGCTTGGAAAAGCCTTTAATTTAATGACCACAAAGCTATATCAAGTGGAAGAGCGCCGCAAGAAATTCGTTTCAAATGTTTCCCATGAATTAAGAACGCCGATGACTTCCATGAAGATCGTATCAGATACTTTATTGTCGTCCCCATCATGGGATGAAAGCATTTATAGAGAATTCATGCAAGACATCAATACTGAAATAGACCGCTTAAATAAAATCATAGATAGCCTATTATATCTTGTAAGAGTGGAAAAGGATGAACTTGAACTTGATTTAAGTATGACTTATGTCAATTATTTGCTCGAATGGGTTATAAAAACACTCAGCCCTATCGCAAACAATAAAAACATTCAATTGTCATTAAATGCGGCAAACAAAATTCAAATTCAGCTTGATCAAGAAAAAATTCAACAATGCCTGCTCAACATTATTGGGAATGCAGTCAAGTATACACCTGAAAATGGGCGTGTTGTAGTCGACTTGGAAGAGAATAGAGATTTCATCATCATTCATGTTCGAGATAACGGAATTGGAATTCCTGAAAAAGATTTACCCTTTATATTCGACCGTTTTTACCGTGTTGATGAAGCGAGGGCTCGTAAGACAGGAGGCACTGGTCTTGGTCTTGCAATTTCACAACAAATTATCCAGTTGCATCAAGGGTCAATCAGCGTATCAAGTCAATTGGGTGAGGGCACGCATGTTGCCATCACTTTGCCTAAAAAATAAACAGTTGCGACTTAGCAAGGAGTAAAAAATGAAATTTCCACTCTCTATAGTCTTACTTCTGGTTTTGCTTGGAAGCATCATCATTTTTGCTGTCAATACCGATATCGATTATGTGAAACTCGATGAAAGTTCATATATATCTCCTGAATTCGGCAGCATCAAGATGACGACAAATTTATATTTTGTCTATCAAAACGCATTGCGACGCGAAACTAAAAGCATCACTATATCTGATTCAAATTATGCAAAATCAATATTGGAATCCATTTCCTATGGTTCGGAAAACGATTATTTCAAGTCCATCTATGATTTTGGCGTGAGGATTATTTCAACGGATATAATCAATGAAACCTGCTACGTCAATTTCTATGATACACCTGAGTTAATTGAACTTTTCAAGGATGATCATTTTGATTTATATATTTGGGCAATCGTGAATAGTCTCACTGAGAACAATAAAGTCAAAAATGTTCAATTCCTTGTTGAAGGCAAACAATACAGCCGAAGCATGCGTGGATTCAATTTGAATGCGCCACTGACTAAACTTGATGCAATTGTTTATACGAAAGAGAAAAATTCTGCGGATACAGTCCTCGAATTCTTGGACTACATGAGTACACTTCGATATGATCTTGCTTATAGCTTGTTGACAGAAGCGAGTATGAACGCATACAATTACAGTACATTTATCAAGTATGCAAATGAATTCAATGAACGCCACAAAGGGTTTGTTAAAGAATCCTACTATACAAGGGTTTTCCATAGCCACCATGAGATTTACATCAAGTTTTCAAAACAGTACGAATCTGATGGCCTGATTATAAATGAATATAACAATTGGACGGTTGTAAAAGAAGACAACACTTTTAAAGTACAGCTTGTCAAAAATTGAAAGGATGTATTGCTTTGATTTCTAAAATGAATGCAAAAATTGTAAAAAGGATCGCCGTACTTGTCTTGCTCTTAACGATGAGCACAGGCGTAACCTTTGCAAACAAGAACCATTGGTTTTACCCGGTATCCTTAGAGATGCAAGCGTTAAAACTCATCGACTCGAGTGATGTGTTTTACAAAGGGGCCGGTTTTACTGATTGAGATATGACCCAGTTGCTATTACGTGTTTTTCCGAATAGAAAATTTACACCACATGATGCAAATGATAAAGATTTAACGCGTTCAGAAATGATTGCGCTTTTAATCAAACACCTCGAACTCGATAAGTTCATCAGCAAATTTCCTCAAGGGGATTCACCTTTTATGGACGTTCATTCAAATCAATCAAACATAAATTTTGCATTGCAATTCGGGTTTATTACGATGAACAAGTCGAGTACGTTCAGACCTGACGATTTAATAAAAAAAGAAGAAGCGTATGCAATCCTATACAATGTTTATAAAACATTCAATGAGAAATTTGAAATGCTTCACAGTTACTATGCCCTAAGTTCGTATCAACAAATGAGTATGACCGAGTCGCTAAATGCTTTGAGCTTCGGGTGGAGTCGACTGGAGTTTAATGCAGACAAAACAAATGTCGTGCTAAACATGTCGCGCTCAGGTGGCAACGAATATACACTTCCATCTGGATATACAACGGCGATTAACAAAACTGAACGTGAGGATTTATCGAGACAGTTGATGGTTTTTGTCAAAGAGGAGTCTATATATGATGCGAAGTTGAAAAAAAACGTCACATTGGCTGAAGCCCTTTTGTCAAATGAAGCTTGGCGTGATTCTGTCATCAATGACATTATGAATGCACTCCAAAACAACACCTATAAGATCCCTTTTGATGGTGTCTTGATCGACATCGAAGGACTGAAAGGTGAGACAAATGCACGAAATTTGAATGCGTTTATCAAATTGTTGTCTGAAAGACTGAAGCAAAGCAATTTGAGTCTGTATGTTGCCGTTCATCCAGTGGGTTTAAATAGGTCCAGTTATTTCGACGGTTATGATTATAAAACAATCGGTTCATATGCCGATTATGTTATCCTTATGGCGCATGACTATCAATCGAAGCGATTGACACCTGCTGAAATGGCTGTGGGTTACACTGTAACGCCACTTACGCCTATCAGTGAAATATTTTATGCTCTAGCGGCTGTAACTGACCCGATAAGCGGCGTTCAAGATAGTCGCAAGGTAATGTTGCAGTTTTCAATGGATACGGTACAATGGAAGTTAAAAGAGGATAAAGTGATTCATGCCATTCCGTATCGCCCTCTGTATGATTCTGTATATTCGAGAATCAACGAAGGTGCTGTAACTTTCTATTCGGAGAATCTTCAAAACCCTTATATCACTTTTAATGATCTGAAAGATGGAG
>DMYC01000004.1 GCA_003482695.1 Clostridiales bacterium UBA8960 | reverse complement strand
CTGGGTACCTGCTGCATTTTGTTCTGAAATTGCAGACAGTTTTTCAATAATCTCCAATATTTCATCTTTTTGACGGTCCATAATTTGGCCTGTGCTATTTAAAGACACGACAATATTGGTCATTTTATCCAGCGACTCAGAAATGGCATCAAAACGCATCCTGACATTCTCCACTTGAGCCGTTTGTTCTTTACTGATTTCACTTGTAACGCGAACTGTTTCCACCGCTTCGTCCATTTTTTGAGACAACTCGTTTACGATTCCCACGATCTCACTTGAGAACGTTCCAGATTGCTCGGCTAATTTTCTTATTTCATCCGCAACGACTGCAAACCCTCTTCCTGCATCTCCGGCCCTAGCAGCCTCTATAGCAGCATTTAGTGCGAGTAAATTGGTCTGATCAGAGATGTTCTGAATCATTTGACTTGCTACAGTAATTTTTCCTGCACTTAAGTTTGTGCTGATGATTGCCTCTTGAGCCGTTTGAATCTTGCTGTAACTCTCTGCGTTTTTATCGACGAGTTGAGTAACCGTTTTCACACCTTCTGACTGTAGATTTGTAACATTTCCGATTATTTCGTTCATATTTTCCAGCAAAGCGTGATTCTCAACGATTTTACTGCCCAGTGCATTGATGTTTTTAACACTTTCACCAGTTTCTACAGCCTGTTCTCCAGCACCTTTTGCGATTTCTTCGATTGTTTTTGCAACTTCACCAGCAGCAACTGTACTTTGCTCCGTCGCATTACGAATCATCCCCGACGTATTCGCGACATGAATCGCATTTTGTTTTACTTCTCCAATGGACATTCTGATCGATTCAATTAAATGATTGATATCGAGAGCCAAGTCAGTGATTTCATCATTTACTTTCAAATCGATTCGATGTGTTAAATCCATATCCTCTGCAATCTTGTGTACCGTATTGCTCGTCAGTTTAAGTGGTTTTAGAACGACAAAATGCAATAATGTCAAGATTAAGCCTGAGACAACGAGCAAATTAATACCTGTAGCCAGTTACAGTGAAAAGTTACCTGAGATAATATCCCCTAGTTCACTGTCCAATCTTTCGACAATCGAATTCACATAAGCAGAGATAGTTGGTCCAATCATGAGTGATACTACTAATCCTAATAGAAACTTACTGCGTATTCCAAGTCTCTTTTTATTTCTCTTTTGGATCTTTTCCATATCATTCCTCCTCATAAGTCTTACTATACAATTTTTATTTCGACAGACTAAATACAGTTGTATGTCAATATTATCATAGCAAACGCAAGGCACGCAAGAATTTAGGTTGATTTTTTTCGTAAAAATGCAATATCGTTTGACTTGTAAAACATCGAGGCGTATAATAATTATCAAATCTATATAGAAAACCTATGATTGAGAAGAGTATGTTATACGAGATTTTATAGAGAGCCGTTGTTGGTGGAAATACGGCATATCAGATATGATTGAATGGGCTCATGAGGGCAACCCGAATCAAGTAGGCGTTGACGGAAACTCTAACCGTTATGATGAGAGCATATGTTGGTATGCGAAAACGACCTTTTAGGTGGCTTATAGAATGCGCTTCTATTCCTTATGGAATAGGGGCTTTTTTTATTTTCACCAGCCTTCGCAACCTTCTATTGGACACATTTGAAAGGAGAAAATTTATGAAAACAAAACGCATTCTTACAGGAGATCGAACAACGGGCAGGCTTCATCTTGGTCACTACGTTGGGAGTCTAGAAAATCGCGTGAGACTTCAGGATGAGTATGATACATTCATTCTGATGGCAGATATTCAAGCATTGACGACACACTTCGATAAGCCCGATTTAGTCAGAGAAAGCATTTACGACGTTGCCATCGATAACTTGTCAGTTGGACTCGACCCTGATAAAGTCACTTTTGTCCAGCAATCCCAAATCACTGCAATCGCTGAGCTGACAGTCTTTTACTCCATGCTTGTAAGCGTAAACACGCTCCGGCATAATCCGACCACCAAAACAGAAATCAACCAATATGGTTATGATGACATCACTTATGGATTCTTGGGGTATCCCGTCAGTCAAACCGCCGACATCACATTCTGTAATGCCGACCTCGTACCTGTTGGTGAAGATCAAGTGCCACATCTTGAGCTGAGCCGCAAAATCGTAAGAAGATTCAACGCACTCTATTCACAAGGCGAACCCATTATAAAAGAGCCTCAAGTCTTACTGAGCAACGTTCCAAGACTTGTTGGGCTCGATGGCAACAGTAAAATGGGTAAAAGTTTAGGCAATGCAATATACCTCACCGACACCACAGACACCGTAACGCTGAAAATAATGTCTGCCATCACAGATCCGAATCGAATCTCCATAAGAGATAAAGGCAACCCAGACATATGCGTGGTTCACATGTATCATCGCGTATTTAACTCAACTCAACAAGAAAATATCGGCAACATGTGCCGAAATGCAAAAATAGGTTGCGTTGCCTGTAAAAAAGAGTTGTCGTGTCAAATCAATATCA
>DMYC01000293.1 GCA_003482695.1 Clostridiales bacterium UBA8960 | reverse complement strand
GGTTCAAGTTCCAATACGATCTCACCATAAGCCGGAATCAAACCAATCGCTGTAAGCCCACCACCAATAACCATAGCCAGAGCCAACCATAACACATAAAACACCTTCGTTTTAACAAACTGTCTAGGCGAAACATCAATCGACACTGCATTTGAGTCCGTTGCCCCACCTTTCACAGACGCCTTTTTATTTGGACAGCTATATCCATCAGGAGGGTTCTTAATGATTCGAGCCCCCGCTAAAGCGACGAGTGCAACAAAAACAGAGAGCACCAAAAAAGTGCCGTCTACACCCCATAAACGAATCATTTGTCGTTTTAGTGGCGAGAACACGACCGCAGCAAGGCCAAATCCCATAACGGCTGTCGACACAGCAAAGCCTGGACGATCAGCATACCATTTTCGGGCTGTTGGTGCGATGCAAGCGTACGTTAGTCCACAAGCCGTTCCCACGATAAAACCATACGAGAACACGAGCCAACCAGGATACGGAATCCACCTTAGTAAGCCTGATAGGGCGTAACCGATGAAAAATAGAATCGCGCCCCAAGTGGCAACTTTCTGTGGTCCAATTCTATCCTGAATCCATCCAGCGGGAATCATCGTGATGGCAAAAACAATAATCATGACGGTAAACGGGAGTGTGGCTTGTGTTGCAGTCCAACCCCAGTCCCTTACCAAAGGCACAACAAAAGAACCCCATGCATAACTCATACCGCCCATTAAAGAAAGAAGGAAGCCTCCAAAAAGAAGCACCCATCGTCTACTTGTCTCTTGGCTTCGATCCGCAACTAAACTTTGAACGTCTTTCTTCACCCAATCCATATTGGCGCCTCCTTCTCTAACGATTCGTTTACAATAAGTACGCATTTGACATTTTAAGTTTTATACCCGATATTTTATTTTCTCACACATTTTCTTAGTGCCACACCCTCTCATACCATATGGTGTAAAATAATAAAAGTCTAGGAATCATTGATTTACAATGGTTCCTAGACTATTGGAGCTAATGGTGGGAATCGAACCCACAACCTGCGGTTTACGATACCGCTGCTCTACCATTGAGCCACATTAGCACTTACATTTTGAATATAAACCCACTCCACTGTACTTGTCAATCCATTAAAGCAAAAGATAAGCCAAATAGAGGATATATAGTGCGATGAAAACGCCACCCTCCCATTTGACGATCTTGCTTTGAGATCTTGAAAAAGCCAGGAGTACGATCGTCAATGCTATGTTCATGAACAGTTCGAGCATGAGACTTGGGTCAATCAGAATCGGGCTGATGAATGCAGAGGTGCCGAGCACGAAAAAGATATTGAAAATGTTGCTGCCTACAATATTTCCGATCGCAATATCGGTATTTTTCTTTCTTGCAGCCGTAACGCTGGTTATGAGCTCAGGCAGTGAGGTTCCAACTGCAACAATCGTAAGTCCTATGATGGTTTGAGATATGCCAAAGCTGGTGGCTATCTTAATGCTACTGCTTACAACCCAGTTCCCACCGATCAATATCGCCACTAATCCACCTACAGTATAAAGTATATTGAGGCCCAACTTCGGGGTGTCGTGATTGTTTTCAGGCAAATAGTTTTCCTGCGGATCCTTGCTGTTGATTGCCGCTTCGATGATGTAATACACGAACACGACGAAGAACAAAAGCAAAATGGCTCCGTCAGCTCGATCGAGCAACAAGCTATGACCACCTTTCAGAAAACCGTCCGCACTGAGTATCAAAAGCGCAACACCTGCTAATAGGGTAAGTGGGATTTCCTTGCGCATGGTTTGTTTGTGTACATCAAGTGGAAAAATCATGGCCGTAATGCCGACGATGACACTGATGTTGAAGATGTTGCTGCCCAGGACGTTGCCTAAAGCGATGCCATTGTTACCCTTCAGCGCCGCACTAATGCTGACGGCTGCCTCTGGTGAAGATGTGCCAAATGCGACTATGGTGAGTCCTATGAGTATTGATGGTATTTTAAGAAATTTGGCGATACCCGATGCGCCGTCGACGAAATAGTCGGCACCCTTAATGAGTGCTGCAAAACCTGCGAACAGTAGAATGTAGGTCATATTGCTCTCCCCTTGTTTCAATCATTTGAGATACACTCTACTGTAACGCTAATTTGCTTTAAAATCAAGTGTGAATATGTGTCTAAATTTGAAGTTTTTTTGATGATTTTAGTGGGTTAACAACTGCCGCCGAAATCTGCTTCAAACCGCTTTAACAGTTCCTTTTGCCAGTCGTTGTCCGGCGTTAGCTTGCCATAGAAAAACCTGAGTACTTCCGGTTCTTCTATCCATTCCAGACCCCCAATGCTTTCCCGGTTTTCAAACAGCCATGCGATTCGATCCACGGCAAACAAAATATGCGACATGGTGAAAACGCGCCTTGGAAGAGCCAGTCTAACGAGCTCCATGTTAGCCAGTGGTTCTGTACCATCCGGATTACGCTGCTCTGAAAGTGTGCCACGCTCCATCCCTCTTATGCCGCTCACCAGAAAGATTGCTGAAGCCAGTGCACCTGCCGGGTATTTCTCCTGTTTCACATGTGGGAGAAACGCCATGGCATCCAAGTGGCACCCTAGTCCGCCTGCGGGCGTGATGACTGGAACGCCTCGCTCAATCAATTTTTCCGTCATAAACTCTATAAACTGAGGCCCCTGTGAAATAATGTCCTCATCCAGCGTCTCATGGATGCCCACTGCCATGGCTTCCATTTCTTTGATGGACATGCCACCGTAGGTTAAAAAGCCTTCGTAAAGCGGTATCATGGGCCGTAGACTTTCAAAAAATTTCAAACTGGAAGTGCATATGCCGCCGCCACGAGCCGAGCCAAGCTTTCTGCCTGAGAAGTAGATGATGTCGCACAGGTTCGCCATGGCATTAGAGATGCTTTCTATGGACATATCTTTGCATGATGCTTCACGCATTTTGATGAAATGGAGATTGTCACTCAAAAGGCTGGCGTCGAGTACAAGTGGCACTTGATGTGTCTTGCAAAGCGCACTGACTTCACCGAGGTTTTCAAGCGAGAACGGCTGCCCACCGATGAGGTTCGTCCCCGCTTCCATACGCACAAATGCGA
>DMYC01000321.1 GCA_003482695.1 Clostridiales bacterium UBA8960 | reverse complement strand
AAGTAGCCTTAAATCGGATTATAAATGCCAATTACAAGGATTACTACGATCTCATCCTAATGGATATTCAGATGCCAGTGATGGATGGGTTCGAGGCACCCCGTAAAATCAGGGTTCTTAATGCGAACATTCCCATTTTGGCTATGACCGCCAGAACCATGTCTTCCGAACGCGATGAATGTCTAAAAAGCGGCATGAACGACCATATTTCAAAACCCATTGATCCCCAGGCATTGTGTCATGTCATTTTGAAATATGTCAAACCGAAATCAAAAGATGGGGTGTCAGATGCCGCAATAGAAGCGAGTGAGCCACCAGTGACGAAGGAAGAAAAATCTGACGCAATCAGAGCTGAAGCAACTAAGATTTTAGAAATCGACTGGGAAATGCTCACAAACCGATTGGGGGATAACCAGGATCTGATTTTAACCTTGCTGACGGTGTTTGCCGAAATCCATTCGGGTATGGCTGATGAGATGGAAACGGCCCTGGAAACACGAAATGAAGCGCTTCTCAAACAAAAGCTACATACCAATAGGGGCGTCTTGGGTAATATCGATGCGACTAATCTTTATCAGCAGGTTTGCAAAATGGAAGCAGAGCTATTTAAATCGGGAATGAATGCCATCTTACAACAGGATCTTATCACGTTTAAAGCGGACTTTAACCATTTTTATGCAGCCATTCTGAACTATCTTGACACCCATTCGCAAGCGACCAGATAAATTCAAAACAGCTGCTTTTTTTGTCGTGCAGTTTATGCACGTTATTTTTCACCCCCTTTCTTCATATTCTTTCCTCTCATCAATAAAAGCAAAAGATTTAAAATGATTAAATCATCGTTCATAAACGGAGCGATCAAGTTCGCAAATTATTTAATTTTTGGCAATAGATAGAGTCTACCTATCCCGTTTCTTCGCCATCATTCATGTCAATCAAACCATCGACATAGCCTTCAAGTTTTGTGATGATTTTATCTTGCAATGTTTCATCTTTTATTTTGTTAAAGATCTCAAGCAATTTCTTTTCTTTTTCTGTCAGAGAAGCTGAGATGTTCATAAACCTTTTTTTCGAATTAAAAGAATCACTTGATCTTCCGTAAAGATAGTCTAAAGAGACTTCAAAAAAATCAGCGATTTTGTTGATCGTTGCGCTGTCTGGTTCACGCTTATTAATTTCATATAGTGAAAGTGACGATCTTGAAATTGACAATCGAAGCGACAATTCAGCTTGAGTTAAATTTTTATCTTTTCTTAGTTTCTTTAGTCTTGTGCCAATCATTTTTTCACCTCTCTGATGCCATTATATCGGTTCGTTTAGTTGCAAACAATGCGTGCATCATAATGTAGCATAATTATACAAAATACCATTGACTTGCTACGTAAAGTAGCATTATAATTGTTATATGATGCACATTGGGTAATGTTTATTGAGAAAAAATAATTGTATGAGGGAAAAGCAAGAAGTATGCTGCGTTCAACACTCTAATGTATCGAACTGTCTTGCTGTGGAGAAGATATGAATTGCGAACGTTCAGGAAGAAATGAATTTGATGATCATCAAAAATTAGTCAAGAAAATTATTCATCTTAGCGATTGTTTAAATACGAGTAATTTTAAGGCAGCAATGAGCATTCTTGATCAATTAATCCCAATTTGTATGGAGCTTGATTTTAACAGACTAAGGTTACCAGAAATTAAACTGACAGACCGAAAATTATACCGTGAATTAAAACATGCCAAACGTGTTAGTATACATGCCCGTGAATTGGCAAAAGCGTTGGCTTGTACGCAAGAGGCGATTAAGGATATCGAAATCGGTGGTTTTGTACACGATGTTGGGAAATTAATAATTGATGAGCTTGTTCTTTACAAAAAGGATCATTTAAGTCCTCAAGAATGGAAGACGATTCAAGGCCATGCATTATCAGGCGGAAAATTACTGTCTTTTTCAAAGCAGTTTGCACGTTTTATTCCAATCGCAGAGCAGCACCATGAACGATGGGATGGAAGTGGTTATCCAAAAGGGATAAAAGGGCCGAAAATCCATTATTCAGCCCGATTGATTTCCATTGTTGATGCATTCGATGCCATGACTTGTAATCGTTCTTATCACAAATGTATCCCGCCGCTTCTCGCAATTGAAGAAATAGCCCGTTGTTCAGCCACCCAGTTTGATCCATATATGGCAGAAGTATTCATTAGTCAAATTTCAACGCATCAGAGTTACAATGAAGCATTTTTAGAGAAGCCTAGAATCTATAAACAGTCAGATGGGTAAGTCGAGGTATTAAGTGTTGCTATCATCATATGCATTTTTGTTCAAGATATGACCGTTAAGTTTGGCCAAAATTACTTTTGACACCCAAATTTAGAGCATTTTTATTTGAGAAAACTGAAAGGAAGATAAGAAATGAAAGTACAAAGAAATGATTCAGTGAACAATCAGAATGAGCACATTGTTATAAAAATGCGCTTAACCACAAAGCTCATCCTGTTAACAGTGTTAACCTTGGCGGCAGCTATTATTACTATGGGGATTTTAGTGGTCAATACTGGCGCAGCGATTATTGATCAGGCAACTGAAGCAGATGCGCTGGAATATGGAGAAGAATCGGCCAGACATATTGGTGCTGTTATCACAGGCAATTTGGAAACTCTGAACGAAATTGCTGTTCGGGAACGCACCGCCAGCATGGATTTTGGGATCCAGGTGGCTTCTATTACTGGTGATGTAGAACGATTGGGGTATCAGGATATGGCTGTGATAGAGACGAATGGTCATGGCAAATATATTGTCGGCGGTGGTGAGTTTGATGTGCTAAATGAGATCTGGTATCAGGAGGCGCTCAAGGGAAAGCCTTACGTGTCAGATGTTTCCATCAGTCAAGTGACCAAACAGCCCGCAGTT
>DMYC01000037.1 GCA_003482695.1 Clostridiales bacterium UBA8960 | reverse complement strand
TACTCAATATTGGCACTTAAAGGCTACTACCCTTATGAGGATATTTATACTTTGAGGAAACTTGGATCAATACTACAGGGACATCCAGATATGAACAAAGTACCTGGTGTTGATATGACTACGGGTTCATTGGGGCAAGGACTTTCTTGTGGGGTAGGTATGGCGATTGGATTGAAACATTTGAACTTGAAGTCAAGGGTATTTGTTTTGGTTGGCGATGGTGAGCTTCAAGAAGGGCAGATTTGGGAAGCAGCAACGTCAGCAGTCAAATATAAACTGAACAATTTAATTGCCATTGTGGACAACAACGGCATACAGAATGATGGATTTACAAATGATATTATGCCAGTTGGCGACATAAAAGCTAAGTGGGAAGCGTTTGGCTGGAAAGTCCTCGAATGTGATGGTCATGATATGAGAAGCATCCTAGAAACGTTTGACGAGATGAAGCGATATGATGGATTGCCGGTCTGCATTGTCGCACCTACCGTTAAAGGAAAAGGGGTTTCATTTATGGCAAATGTTCCTGCATGGCATGGGATTGCCCCAAACAAAGAAGAATATGCAATGGCAATTGATGAAGTGAAAGCGGGGTTGACATTATGAGTGGTGAATCGACGAGACAGGCTTTTGGCGATGTAATAGTAGATATTGCTGAGCACAACGAGAAAGTGTTTGTGATTGATTGTGATATTGGGAAGTCAATGAAGACGGTTGCATTTTCACAAAAGTTTCCTGATAGACATATCAACGTTGGTATTGCAGAGCAAAATGCCGCAGGCGTGGCAGCTGGGCTGGCAACTCTTGGGATGATACCAATCGTCAGCACTTACGCTGTATTTGGAAGTATGAGGATGCTTGAACAAATCCGCACATCTGTTTGTTATGCAGAGCTGAATGTTAAAGTGTTTTGTAGCCATGGCGGGCTGACGCCTGCAAATGATGGACCAACGCATCAAGCGATTGAGGATATGGGGATATATAGAACCATTCCGAATATGACAGTCATTATGCCGGCAGACTACCATTCGTGTAGAGCACTCATTAAGAAAGCGATCGAGATGGATGGTCCTGTGTATATGCGATTCACAAGAGATGCGATGCCCTTTTATTATGAACCTGATGCCCAGTTTGAAATCGGTAAAGGTAAAATTTTAAAACGCGGTCATGACATATCGATAATAGCCAATGGAGATATGGTGCATGAAGCATTGAAAGCAACAGAAATACTCGAAAACGAAGGCATATCTGTCGAGTTGATCGATATGCATACGATTAAACCCCTTGATCAAACCTTAGTGCTTGAGACATTAAAAAAGACCAAACGTATTATCACTGTTGAAGATCATAATGTCATTAATGGTTTAGGCAGCGCTGTTGCAGATATTGTATCTGAACAAGAAGCGGGCATAATGAGAAAGATTGGTTTAAAAGATCGTTTCGGTGAAAGTGGACCTTACCATGATTTATTAAAGAAATTTGAAATGGACTTCACTGAAATTGTTAAAGTTGCAAAAGAAATGACAAATAAAAATTAGGAGGAAACATGAGTAAAAAGAAAGTTTACCTTATTCACACAGTTAAGCAATTTATGGACATGATTTATCTGCCTCTTGCCATTCCATTCCTTGATGAAAATCCTGAAGTTGAAATATTCAACATCATGGACGACAGTTTACTACCAGATACACTTAATGAAGGAAAATTGACCGATAAGGTCGCAAGACGCATTTTGAATTATGCACATGCTGCAGAGTCTAATGGTGCAGATTGCATAATGGTAACTTGTACATCTGTCAATGAGGCAGCAAAGTATGCGAGAAAATTTGTGAATGTTCCAATGTTCAACATAGATGAACCTGTAGCGAAACTAGCCGTTGCGACAGGTAAAAAAATTGGCATATTAGCAACGCTACCGACAAGTCCAACTGCAACCCTTAGGTTGATAGAAGAAGAAGCAGCATTGCAAGGTAAGGAGATAGAATCTGTCATAAAGGTCGTAGATGGCGCATTCGACATATTGGTTAGCGGTGATAGAGATAAACATGACCAGATGGTTCGAGACGCACTAATGGAACTTGCAAAAGAAGTTGATGTTGTGACTTTCGCTCAAATCTCGATGAGTAGAGTCGAACATGATGATCCTGGAATTCCTGTTCTTAAAATCGGAAAATCCGGGTTTGAAGAAGTTAAACATGTGTTACAATTATAGAAATAGCAGATAATTGGACATGCGTTTATAAAGTGGAAACAGCCACACGAGACTATTTTGGAGGGTTAAATTATGAAAAAGTTTGTTTCAATGATGCTCATTATTGCGATGATGACGATGCTTGTAATTGGATGTTCAAAAGAACCGGCAACTATTGTAGAAGCAACGACTTCTGGGTCTGCTAACACAGAAGCAACCACGGCAGCAGTAGCAAAAACGACATTTCCTGAAAGACATATCAATAATATTGTACCATTCGGCGCAGGCGGCGGAACAGATAGCTGGAACCGTGCTTTATCTGCTGCGATGGAAAGTTCTTTAGGTGTAAAAATTCTTGTTAACAATATGCCTGGTGGCGGTCCTGGGGGGACTGGACAAGCTTACGTTTGGGGCGCAGCACATGATGGTTATACAATGCTCGGAACATCTGAGACACCACTTCTCGTTCCTGTTATGACAGGGATAGAACAAACGACAAAAGACTTCGAGTATTTTATAGCAGGTGGATCACCAGGGTTGTTACTTGCAAATAAAAATGCAAACATCAATAGTATGGAAGAGTTGATTGCCATGGCAAACGCGAAACCTACAGAGTTGAAGGTTGCTTCAACTGCAGGCGGACTTTGGTTTATTCTTGCAAATTTGTTTAACTCATATGGTGATGTACCACTTGGAAACGTCACTTATGATGGTTCTAGACCTTCGATAACAGCTTGTGTGTCTGGTGAAACAGCACTTGTTGCCGCATCAGCAGGGGAAGTAGCAGATTTTA
>DMYC01000370.1:329-2602 GCA_003482695.1 Clostridiales bacterium UBA8960 | reverse complement strand
TACATTTCTAAACTCAATACAAATACAAGCACGCATCTACTCACAGCTGAACAGAAGGGTTTGATTTGTTTTCCAATTTACGAGACATCGTCGAATCAATACCAAGGTGACAACAGACGAGATGATATTTTCTCCTCAAAACGGAAAATCGTCGGGTATGTTTTCATTGATACGAAAAATGTTATCAATCGGTTTAACGAAGCGACGTTTGAGCAAGCGAAATCTTTTATAAACTTGTTTTATGTCTTTATTGACAATTATAATTTGAAAAAATTATCAACCATCGACAAGCTCACAGGGGTTTATCTGCGAAAGCATATTGAACAGCAATTTGCCATTCAGATGAGCATTTCCAGACAGCACAACTACAATTTATCGGTCATCATGCTCGATATCGATAAGTTCAAGAGCGTCAATGACACCTATGGGCATCGAAGAGGGGATGAAATTTTATCCCAAATTGGTGAACTGCTTAATAAATCGGTTCGAAGCACAGATTATGTGGCAAGGTATGGGGGAGAGGAGTTTATTATTCTATTGCCTGAGACCGATGCTGTAAGTGGGTACAAAGTTGCTGAAAAAATCCGAAAAATGATCGAATCGGGCAAACTATTGGGCGATGAGAGGGACTTGACTGTAAGTCTAGGTGTGGCAACATATCCTGAAGATGGTGCAAATGAAGAGGAACTGATAGAAAAGGCGGATCAAGCGCTTTACTACAGTAAAAACAACGGCAGAAACCGATCGACAAGTTGGGATGACAACCTGATTAAGGAAGGCCATCGTTATGACCGATTGACGGGCATTTTGACGGGCAATATCTCTTCAGATACTAGGAACATGCAAGCCATACTTGATATTATGAATCAGTTAAACCATTCAATTTCAAGAGACGAAGGCATTAAGAACACCTTTGTGACTTTACTTGACATAACAGAAGGGGATGAGATACAGTTCCTGAAATTCGATGAGTTGGGTGTTACGATCGAATCGTTATTCAAGAAAAAGGGTCAAGAATCGCTTAGCAATGAAATACAACTCGATCAGAGGATCATCGATCAATTTAAAGGTTCGACAAGTGGTCAATACTTTATCGATTGGTATGAAATGAGTACGCCGATTCAGTCAGAAATAGGCCAGATCGAGAGTATACCTGAGTGGAAGTCGTATATTGTTTTAGGCTTTAATTCAGGTTCACAATATGGTATACTATCAATTTCGGTAGGTATCAATGTTAAAGAATTCGATTTCAGCAATTTCAATTTTGTTGAATCGTTAAGACCAGTGCTGGAACACGTTTTGTTTTAGCGCTTTGTCAGGAAAGGGCAATTAAATGATATTAAATGATTTTCTTCCTGTTAGTCGGGAAGATTTAGAAAAGCTTGGATGGGATAACGTCGATTTCGTACTGATATCAGGCGATGCCTATGTTGATCATCCAAGTTTTGGACCAGCAGTGATTGGAAGGGTTTTGCTTGACGCGTGCTTCAAAGTTGGCATGATTGCTCAACCGGATTGGAACGATCCCGATAGTGTAACTGTGTTCGGCAAACCTAATTTAGGATTTCTAGTCTCTGCCGGCAATATGGATTCAATGGTAAACCACTATTACGTTTCGCGCAGAAAAAGACAAACAGACAATTATTCACCAGGTGGCCAAATGGGCTTGAGACCTGACCGCGCCACAATAGTATATACGAACTTGATTCGAAAAAAGTATAAAGACGACCCAATCATTATTGGTGGCATTGAGGCTTCATTAAGGCGCTTTGCACATTACGATTATTGGGACGATACCGTTAGGCGTTCAGTGCTCTTCGATAGTGGTGCAGATTTGCTCATTTACGGCATGGGCGAAAATCAAGTGGTCGAAGTGGCTGAATACCTTAAAAATGGAATAGAAATTCAATATATTAGTCATATTCCTGGAACTTGCTTTTTGACAGAATCGCTTGAAATGTTACCGGACTATATTGAGATCGATTCTTTTGAAACGGTCAGCAGCGATAAGGTCGCCTATGCCAAAAGTTTTAAAGTCATCTACGATGAACAGGATCCGATAAGGGGTAAAATCATCGTTCAAAAGCATAAGGACCGATATCTGGTGCAAAATCCGCCGACTATGCCACTTGAGCGCGATAAGCTCGATTGGACGTTTAATCTTGGTTATCAGCGAGACGTTCATCCTTCATATCTACCACTTGGAGGCGTCCCGGCGGTTCAAGAAGTCAAGCTCAGCATCATCAGCGAAAGAGGCTGTTTTGGAAATTGTT
>DMYC01000370.1:0-262 GCA_003482695.1 Clostridiales bacterium UBA8960 | reverse complement strand
TATATCAATGATGTTGGAGGACCTACGGCCAATTTCAGGAACCCGGCTTGCGATAGACAGCTGAAGTATGGAGCGTGCAAGCATCGTCAATGTCTGTATCCTGAACCTTGTGAACACCTAAACGTCGATCATGAGGATTATAGGGAACTGCTATCCAAACTTAGGGTCGTGGATGGTGTAAAAAAAGTGTTTATTAGAAGTGGCATTCGTTACGACTATTTGATGCATGACGAGTCAAAGGCATTTTTCTTTGATTTGTGTC
>DMYC01000273.1 GCA_003482695.1 Clostridiales bacterium UBA8960 | reverse complement strand
ATTCTTGAAGTTGAAAGGAGGGATCAAATGCTAGATTAAATAGATACAATGATTTATAATCTTATCAATAAAATGAAACCTTTTTATTTAAGAATCGTCTATATATAAAGACTGATAATAGGTGAGGATACCAAAATGACAAAAGAAATGGATATTACAAATGTTTGGAACCAGTTTAGATCAGAATTGTTAAACTTCATAAAAACAAAAGTGAGTGATGGCTTTATTGCTGAAGACATTTTACAAGAAGTGTTTGTTAAAATATACAAAAATATGGACCAGCTAGAAGATCAGGCCAAACTCAGAGCTTGGCTCTATAAGATTACCAAAAACACGATTGTGGATTACTATAAAAAAAATAAAAATCCACTTCTGTTTGTTGATGAATTTGATTTTGAACCTAATGCCGATGAAGACGTTTATAACGATAATTATAATGACGAAATGTCGAAATGTTTAAAAACTTTTCTGTTTGATTTGCCAGATAAATATAAAGAGCCACTTGAAATGTTCGATCTTAAAGAAATGAAACACGCAGACATTTCAAAGGCGTTAAATCTTTCGGTTTCAGGTTCAAAGACGCGGATACAAAGAGCACGTGAAATGCTTAGAACCGTTTTATCGGAATGCTGTGAAGTGAAGTTTGATGTCTATGGAAACGTAATCGAATATAAACACCATGAAAAATATCGCTGTGGCAACCCGAAATGCGATTAAATATGCGACCATTATTGAATAGAATCGTCTTATAGGTGTAATGAAAAATACAGTTCATAAGGAGTGTAAAAAATGGAAGAAAAAAAGCTTTCAAACAACGATTGTTCATGTTGTTCAGATTGTAACGATGATGTTGAAGGGTGCGCATGTGGCACTGAATGTTGTACGCCCTCAAATGATGAGTCAAATGAAAAAAAGCAAATCGTACTGGACTATTTATTTTGTGATTTGAGTGTTTGCACAAGATGTAAAGGAACCGATACAAGCGTTGAAGATGCCATTAGAGACATCGAAAGTCTGACGGGCATAAACGTTAAACTGAATAAGATTCACGTCGCAACGCAAGAACAAGCAATACAATATAAATTTGTCAGCTCACCGACGATACGCGTAAATGGAAAAGACATTCAAGTTGAGCTCAAAGAGGATAACTGCGAATCATGCGGCGAGCTTTGTGGCGACGAGATGGACTGTCGATTATGGACTTATCAAGGCAAAACGTATACTGTTGCGCCTAAAGCGATGATCGTAGATGCCATGTTGAAGGCAGTATATGGTGGCAATCATACAAGTGAAAGTGATCAAGAATACAGTATACCGGAAAATTTAAAAAAATTCTTTATTTTAATGGAATCGAAAGCAAGTAATCCATCAATGAAATGTTGCTAAACAATAAGTTGCTAAGCAAAAAGATGCTGTCATTTTAGAACAGCATCTTTTTTGCTTTCAGGACTTAATTAATACCGTTTAATCCGTTAGCAAAACATGTAAAATTGCTTATTTTCGGTTTGTATGGTAAAATTAGTTAATCGTATGCCAGATACAGCAAACCTATTAATCGTAAAATATGGATGTCTGGTAGAAAGGTTTTATGATTAAGAGGTTCGAAGGAGGCTCACAATATGAGAATGAAAATGAGAACGAATAAGAATTTGGGAATGTTGCTATTAAGTGTTTGGTTGATTCTAACAGGTTTACTTCAGGTGGTCAGCGTACCGATTCCATATATTGATATAATACTAGCCATATTGGCGATCGCAGCGGGTTTTTTCATCATCCAAAATCGCTAAACAAAGCGCCCTAACCACTTGGTATGGGCGCTTATTTTAATTTGTGATTATAATGCCACTATTTCATAAGCTGCAAATAATTTTCCTTGGTAATGCTTTTGCCGTAAATCATGAACCCGGGCTCGATATCAAATCGATAATAAGACATCGTGAAGTGCAGATGCGGTCCTGTTGAGAAGCCTGTTGAACCAACTGTGCCGATCAGCTCACCACGCTCTACGATAGTCCCTTCAGCAACACTCATTTTTTCAAGATGCAAATAAACACTAAAGAGCCCTTCACCATGATCGATCACAATGCTGTTTCCCGTCAAAATAAGGGGCATTGCCAACACGACTTTGCCTGCGTTGGTGGAAAGCACTTCAGTATGCCTTGGTGCAGCGATGTCGATTCCAGCATGCCGATAGGTGGTTAAAGACCCGTTGACATATCGGGATTCGCCAAACTCGGTCGTAATTTTACCCCGTGCCGGCAGTATAAAGGCGTCAGTATAATACTTTACAGGTGAGGAGACTTCGCGCGAAGGGTTAAAATACTTCCTGTATTGGGCATAGGCTTCATCATTTCGTGTGCTGGATTCGATATTAGGGTCTACTGTCAAATTCTGAACCCTAAACGCCCTCTTAACGACTTCCACATGTCGTGTAGATGTAATGCCTGTTTCAACATTTTTGAACTTAAGGTTGTAAACACCAGGTTTCGTGCTGTAATTAGAAGGAAGATATCCCTGCAACACATCGCCACTTTCATACCA
>DMYC01000079.1 GCA_003482695.1 Clostridiales bacterium UBA8960 | reverse complement strand
GCTGACAAAGTAGTCGATGTCGGCCTCATGTATGATTTGCTTAAGCGTGAGCAACATTTCGCGTTCAGAGCTGAAATCGTCATTGAACAGTTGAATGAGTTCCCCATGTGCGCTTTTTGAGTGAAAGACCACAAGACCGATAATAACAAGTTTGTGTTTATGACTTAGTCCGTTCGTTTCAATATCGATGAAAAGGATGTTTTTATCATGGAATGGGGGAATAACACGATTTTCGATCTGGTGAATAATTTTTTGCATAAGACCTCACAGTTGATTTGCTTTATAACCAGTATATAAGGTCAGTGAAATCAGTACAAGTGAATGGTACAAAAAAGTTTGTTAATAATACTTGTATATAGTTAACAAAAAGTAGAATAAGTTATGATAATATGTTAATATAATAGCGGTAGAATAAACATTTTTGTATACGAACGATATATAAAGGGGTAATTTGTGGTCACACTTGATACTTTTAGAAGAGGATTTATCAACGGGCTTAAGACTTTATGGATTTTATCGAAAGTTTTAGTGCCTGTTTATCTCATAGTAACTTTAATCGGTATGACGCCGATTATCGGTTGGATTTCGGTCTTATTCAAACCCGTCATGTTCTTGTTTGGCTTGCCGGGTGAAGCGGCAATCGTATTGGTTCTAGGTAACTCATTGAACCTTTATGCTGCCTTGGGTGCGATTGCATCTTTGACTTTAACGGTGAAACAAATTACGATTTTAGCCGTTATGCTGGCGTTTTCACACTCGTTGATCGTTGAAACGGCGATATTTAAGAAATTGAGGGTTTCTGGCACGAAGATCGTGTCGCTTAGAATTGGCCTTAGTTTGTTAAGTGGCGTCTTTCTTAATATAATGCTTTAGTTGGAGGGGATATGGAATATTTAATAGAATTCTTCAACTCGGGGGTTATTGGTAGTTTGAAATCCATTTGGGGGATTGCGATTATCGTGATTCCACTTATGATTTTTATGGAAATCGCAAAAGATATTAAGTTGCTTGACTTGATTGGTAGACTCTTCAAGCCGATTACAAAGCTGTTTGGTGCAGATGAAAAATCGGGGTTTCCACTTGCGGTTGGCATCATATTTGGTATTTCCTATGGCGCAGGTGTTCTTATCAAGTCATCTGAAGATGGGGACCTTGATGGCGTTAGTCTATTTATCGTTTCTGTTTTTTTAGCTGCATGCCATGCGATTGTTGAAGACACGCTTTTATTTGTCGCAGTTGGTGCAAATGGCATCATTATCGTATTGATGCGGGTCATCATTGCGATGATTATGACGATTATCGTTTCGAGGTTTATAAAGTCTAAAGCTATAGAATAGTCGATTCCGGGGGGAAGTATGAAAGAGATAGCAATAGAGGAGCTTAAAATTGGTGTTTGCCTGTCAAAGGACATTTTTAATGACCTTGGAAACATCATTCTTGCACAAGGCACTGAGATACAGTTTAGGCATATTGAGTATTTTCAAAATCATGGTATAACGCATGTATATATTGCGGATGAACGTGGGATGATCAACAAAACGGATGGGACTCAAATCAGTGCATCACCGAAGTATCAGGAACTCAACACCAATTATGAAAAGGTACTGGATAAATTTAAGCAGCTCTATTACAATATTCAAAACAAAGACTATGAGCTGAGCTTACCAGAGCTTGAAAGCCATGTGAAACCCCTCGTTGACGCTGTGATTTCAGATAATGATATTTTAGGCAGCATGAGGATGCTAAACAATCAGGAAAGCTACCATTTTACGCATGCAGTGAACGTTTCAATGTTTGGGTCCATGCTTGGGAAATGGTTGGGACTCAATGTCAACAACATCTATTTGGTCGCAATGACAGGGCTACTGCATGACATAGGAAAAACTCAAATCCCACAGGAGCTTTTGTTCAAAAAAGAGGAATTGACTTTTTCTGAGATGGAAACGGTCAGAAACCATGCAAAATTAGGTTATGACCTCTTAAAGGACAATCCTGAGATACCTAGAGAGGTATTGGCGGGCATATTGTTTCATCATGAGCGTAGTGATGGCAGTGGTTATCCGAGTGGGCTAAGAGAGGAACTAACACCGTATTTATCGCGCATCATCGCAGTTGTCGATGTGTTTGACGCGATAACATCGGATCGTTTTTATAAAAAGGGCATCTCTTCATTTAAAGCGTTCAATGTCATTAAAGATGAGAGTTTTAAAGGTCTTGATCCTAAGATCTCGGATGTTTTCATGAGCAACATAGCATCCTATTTTATCAACAATAAAGTCAAACTCAATGATGGCAGAATTGGTGAAGTGATCTACGTGAACAAGTATGCGCTGAATCGACCACTCATTAAAATTGATGACACATTTATTGACTTATCGACAGACTATTCGCTAGATATTGTAGAAGTCTATTGATTGAAAAGAGCACGTTTATTGAGGGGACCTAAGCACGATGAGGGTCTCCTTTAAGTTTGTCATTGACTCAATATTATTATATAATATAAGGATGCAAACATTAGATAAAAGGAGCAAACACTTGGAAATATATTTGGATCATGCGTCTACAACACCTCTTTCTGAAGATGTGAAAAAAATAATAATCGAGAATTTAAATACCTTTGGGAACCCGTCTTCGCTGCATCGACTCGGCGTCATATCAGAGAAAAACATCAAGTCTTCTCGAGCCATCATCTGTGATGCGCTAAAAATTAAAGAAAAAGAACTCCTCTTTACGTCTGGTGGAACTGAAGCGAATAATTTGGCGATATTGGGTACAGCAAGCAAACGGCTAGGCAGATTCATCACGTCAAGGATTGAACACCCTTCTGTTCTCAATGCCTTTGAAACGCTTGCCAAAGCCGGTCACGAAGTAATCTACTTGGATGTGGATGAGTGGGGCATTGTCGACGTAAAATGTCTTAAAGAAGCGCTTACACTGGATACGCAGCTTGTGAGCATCATGTTCGTAAATAATGAAACGGGTAGCATTCAGCCGATTGCCGAGATCGGTGGCATTATAAAGGATTACAACTGCGATCATCAGGCTCGCATAAAATTTCATGTCGATGCTGTTCAAGCATTTGGTAAAATGCCGATAGGTTTAGATTATCTGCAAATCGACCTGATGAGCATAAGTGCACATAAAATAAATGCACTAAAAGGTACAGGTGCTTTGTATGTCAGGGAGAGTGGAACGCTGAAACCCCTTCAGTATGGCGGGCAACAAGAGCAAGGCTTAAGACCTGGCACTGAAAATTTGATGGGCATCATCGCGTTTGGTGAAGCGGTGAAACATGCAGTGGCAAACATGTCTCGGCATTATGAGCATGTGGCCAAAC
>DMYC01000161.1 GCA_003482695.1 Clostridiales bacterium UBA8960 | reverse complement strand
ACAATCTGACATTATGGGACAAACTGATGGAAACAAACCCTGAAGCGACTAATGAACAAAGGCTTGCTATGCATAAGTTTGTCCCATAATGTCAGATTGTCGTGTGCAGATACGTAGTTGACAGACTGGGATGGTTGATTTGCCCAAGGTTTACTTGAATAGTTCACCAGTTTATAGTTGACACCTGGATGGAAAACTGCCCCAACGATGCCGAACTTGACACTTTCTTCAAAACCAGGTGCACCGTTCGCAAATCCTGCTTCTTTTGCGTTGAATACATGTCCTTTGATTCCGTCCCTGAAATCGTCATTAAATGCGCCGATTCTTTCGACATCCAGAATATTGGCTTTAACAAGACGCTTGCTTTCAGCAAGAGGTGAACTTCCCCCCGTCCATCCTTCACCATAAATAATGATGTCTGGGTTGATTTTTCTTAGTTCCAAATCGATAAGTCGCATAGTTTCCGTATCATGAACACCCATTAAATCAAACCTAAACCCATCAATATGATATTCGGTAACCCAAAACTTTAATGAATCGATCATGAGTTTTCGAACCATGTCTCGCTCGCTTGCTGTTTCATTGCCTGTTCCAGAAGCGTTTGAATACTTACCATCGACCATGCGATAATAATAGTTCGGTGCGAGAATGCTTAGGTTTGAGTCGGCACTAAGTGCCGTATGGTTATATACGACATCCATAATGACGCCTATACCAGAATCATGGAGCCCTTTGATCATTTGCTTCATTTCATTTATTCTGACTTCACCATTATAGGGGTCAGTGGCATATGAACCTTCTGGGACACTGTAGTTTTTAGGGTCGTAACCCCAATTAAAGATGTTTTCATCCAGCCTTGTCTCGTCCACACTGTTGTAATCATACATCGGTAAAATCTGAACATGCGTCACGCCAAGCTCTATAATATGGTCTAGACCTGTTGTTAATCCGTTTTCATTTGTTTTGGTGCCCGTTTCTACAACACCAAGGTACTTCCCAACATTTTTAATGTTCGCTGATGGATGCGTCGATAAATCCCTTATGTGCATTTCATATACGATAATGTCGTTGCTTTTTTTATAAACGGGCCCTTTATCTGAATCCCAATTCTCAGGATTCGTTTTCTCAAAGTCAACTACCATGGATCGATCGCCGTTTACACCAGCCGCTTTTGCATACGGGTCATAAGTTTCTGTTTGTTTATCTGATATACTCACCGTATACGTATAATAAACGCCGTGTAAATCGCCTAGTTCTGTCGCTTCCCAAACGCCTTTTCCTATGTTCGACATCTGAACCGCTTTTGATTTTACGCCGCCATTGCCTTTTTCATATAAGTTCAGCATCATCGCAGTCGCAACTGGAGACCAAACTCTGAATACCGTTTTATCTTTTGAATAAATCGCTCCTAAATCCCCATCATACGTATATGCACGCTTAAAGGCCTCCGTATCATATAGACCACTTGTTTCGATCGGAATCGCCTCGTAGTCGATATATGATGTGCGGTATGGCACACCAACCGTTACACTTTTTTCAAGTAGAATGACGAAATTTTGGGCGATGTCACTCACTCCAGAACTGATGGCTGTAGGTTTGATCACATCTCCATTTTCACCATTGACTGTGAATTTCTCTCTCAAATCTGCTGAAGAAATTGGCTTTGACGTTTCGACTTTTACCGCTTTTTCATCTATAAAAGTCGCTTTTAAAAATTTGGGTGACAAATCGATTTCGTCTTCAGAGCAGTAGATGCGTTCTGCACCTTGTACCAAATAGATTTCCAATTGTCCCGCTTCATTTACCTTATCAATAGGCACAAAGCGATCGGATTCTACATCTTTCGCTTCCCATTCACCTTTTCTGATGATGAAACCTATTTCTTCTGCATCGCCCAACGCTTCTAACCGAATTTCCGCTTTTTTACCGTAAGCGTCTTCCGTATTAAACTCGAAACTGCTGCCGTCTTTTCCTTTTGCCCAAATCCAAAGGTTCCAGCCTTCATAATTGCCATCAAATCGATGATAGTGAATGACGACTTCTAGTGCTTCCACAACCGCTGAAGCTGAAGATAATTCAAAGATTGGCATTGTACCCACTAACAGAAATAATATAAGTATCATGCTCAGTGTTTTTTTCATAAACGCCTTCTTTCTGGTGCAATCGTTTGCACAACCTGATACTTACATTATACCAAATCTATTACAAAGCCTCAACATTTACATCATAAAATTATTTTTCATCAGAGCGGATACGAAGAAAGCCATGACGCTCATTAAGAACAAGTAAAGTTCAAAACCAAAGAAAACAGAAAATTGTAAAAAGCGGTTCTCGTAATAGTAGTGCTGCTTTTTCCAAAGCATAAACATCAGTAGTGCTACTGCTGAAGTAGCGATATTGATTCCGATCAACACTGCCGTATTTCCGAACAACCACGGATAAATGTGCGCGAAGAATCGATAATCCGAATTTGGTGTCACCACAAGAACGAGTTTTAAGCACATGACAAACAGGATCATGCCCCACATGACATGTTTGCTTCGCTTGCTTTGTTCAATCGGCATAAACTTTTTATAAAGAAGTGCTAAGACAAAAGCACCAAGAATCCAAAACTTGTAAGGTGACAAACTAAAGAGCAATGAAACGATTCCTAGAAAAATCGTATAGCCGAATGCCATGACCGCTGATGAAACGAGTTCTACGGGATTGACTTTGTAATGGTCTTTAGCATACTTAACCCATTCCTCAGTCCGTCCAGCCATGTTTATGACAGACTTGCCCCCCACCTTATCCGCCCAAGTAAAAACTTGTCCAAATGGTGCATCAAACATATCATAACCGACTGGATACCTTCTGGTAATCGTCATTCTCGTATTTTCAACCAAGCGATCATTCTCTCTTGTAAACAATGAGACATTTGTAAAAATGCCACCTCTTGTTTGAGGGTATCTTGGAAGCGTCTTGCTTTTTTCATCCAGTGTTTGCTGTGTTGCCAATACATAACTGACCTTGTTGCCGTCCACACTCGCGATAATTGGATCTAAACTTGTTCTCACGTGATAGAACAGTTGAAATGAAATACGCTCATATGTCTCTCGATTGAGTTGCCACACACCAAGAACCGTAGGTGAACCAGGTGACAAATGGTCATAATGGCTTGAAACAATCGTTAGTATATCCTCTGAAACATGCATGTCTTTTACGTAGCCGTAGGTTGACTGATCCGATTTGGTCTGAAGGTTAAAATCCGCCAGTTGACCCTGTGTATACGTTAATATTTTACCACCATCAGCTGCATCAAGTGATACGTAAACAACGTCCTCCTCGGTTGCGATGCGAACCGTTTTAACATCATCATAGAGGTCATATGTTGTCAACACTTCTGTGCCATGCAATATTTCTAATTTATTGTCATCTGCTGCAACAACTGTGATTCCGCTCACATCAAATTGCTCGGAGTGACTGCTGACCAATAAATCTTCTGTGACAGTCA
>DMYC01000213.1 GCA_003482695.1 Clostridiales bacterium UBA8960 | reverse complement strand
CATAATCAATGTGTTTTGTCTGTTCCATTAATACCCGTAAGCGTTTGGAAATTTTATACTTTTGCATATCGACCTCATATTAAGAAAATAGAACTTGCAAAAAGCAAATTCTACTAAGTTTAAGATTTATTCTAAATAGTCTTTTAGTTTCTTGCTTCTACTTGGGTGCTTGAGTTTTCTTAAAGCTTTTGCTTCGATTTGTCGAATTCTCTCTCGAGTCACGTCAAATTCTTTCCCGACTTCCTCAAGCGTTCTTGCACGACCGTCCTCTAATCCAAATCGCAACTTCAACACTTTTTGCTCTCTTGGTGTCAGCGTTTCAAGAACTTCCATCAACTGCTCTTTAAGCATGGAAAACGCGGCAGCATCAGCGGGAGCTGGTGCATCGTTATCTGGTATGAAATCGCCAAGATGTGAATCTTCTTCTTCGCCAATCGGCGTTTCAAGAGACACAGGCTCTTGTGCAATCTTTAGTATTTCTCTAACCTTTTCAACTGTCATATCCATTTCTTTAGCAATTTCTTCCGGCAAAGGTTCTCTGCCGTACTCTTGCAACAACTGCCTTTGAACCCTGATGAGTTTGTTGATGGTTTCAACCATATGGACAGGAATTCGAATGGTTCTTGCTTGATCGGCGATCGCTCTTGTGATGGCTTGTCTAATCCACCATGTTGCATAAGTTGAGAACTTAAAACCTTTGGTCCAGTCGAATTTCTCGACAGCTTTAATGAGACCTAAGTTGCCCTCCTGGATTAAGTCTAGGAAAAGCATCCCTCTGCCAACATATTTTTTAGCGATGCTTACAACAAGACGAAGGTTTGCTTCACACAATTTGCGTTTTGCTTCTTCATCGCCAGTGGCCATCCTCTTTGCCAAATCCACTTCTTCATCGCCTGAAAGAAGTGCAACTTCTCCGATTTCCTTGAGGTACATTCTAACCGGGTCGTCGATATTGATGCCTTTTGGTATAGAAATATCGATGATTTTGTCATCATCTTCTTCTTCTTCAGAAGGCTCAAGTTCATGGATTCGATCTAAACTGTCGATGTCGTCGATATCATCAATATCTTCTAGATCTTCCAAATCTTCTAAGTCTTCAAGGTCAATTTCTTCAATATCGGTGATATCTTCTATGTCATCAATATCAATGCTATCTTCGTCAATTTCCTCTTCATCATCAGGAACAATCGAAATATCCATAGCTGAAAAAGCTTCGTAGATTTCATCAATTTGATCTTTGTCAATGTCCATCTCAGAAAGTTTGTCTTGAATTTCTCTATAAGACAATGTGCCGCTTTTCTTTCCTTTTTTTATCAAGCTTTTTACGATTTCTTGGTGTTTGGCATTCAATTTTTCACTCAATTGAATTGCCTCCTTTCAGTTTTTAAATTTATTTTGTCTCA
This sequence comes from Clostridiales bacterium UBA8960, assembly GCA_003482695.1. Taxonomy (GTDB): domain Bacteria; phylum Bacillota; class Clostridia; order Peptostreptococcales; family Acidaminobacteraceae; genus Fusibacter_C. The sequence goes on along the minus strand of DMYC01000213.1, from coordinate 2,196 downwards.
TCTTAATGGTAAGTGACTGTTTTTCAATGATTTTTTGTTGGATTTGTTTTTGAATCGACGAATGATCATCATTGTCTTTCAGCATTTGTTTTAACTGTTCGATTTCTTCATCAATATTTAAAAGGACGAGATTGCTAATGACGTGATCAATATCAATCTCAGAAACTAAATCGATGTGACCGTGAATGATTTCGATTAATCCAGTTGAAATGGACAAATCCGCATTCTCAATAATATGTTGTATGGACAAATCTGCATGATTTTTAAAATACAAATCGATATAGTCAAAAATCAATTGTAGATTGTCTGTGAAATGAAACGCTTTGATCAGGTCAATTTGACTTTGATGCAGTTTGTCATGGTTTTGAGTATAATATGCGAGCAACTGCTTTTCCAGATACTTTTTTTTGTCGCTGGAAATTCTTGGAATTGATTCGACGGCTTTTGGTTTTGAATGAAATCCATAATGTGTGTTTGCACGATAATTTTCTTTAAAAACCTCTTTTGCAATAAGCTCTCTGCTCACGTTCAACAAATCAGACAATTTTTCAACATAGAGGTTTTTTTCGAAAGCATTTGTCAAATCGGAAATGATGACAACTGCTTTAGAAAGGAATTCTATTTTTTCTTCATCAATATTTAAATTATACCCTTGCATCAAGTGGTTAAGCTTATATTCGGTTGATGAAATCGCTGTATCGATTTTCTCTCTGAATTTCTCTGGACCATATTTTTTCAGAAAATCATCTGGGTCCATATTCTCACCAAGTACGATTACTTTAACTTTATCGATGATGCCATGTAAGATGTCCAAACTTCTTAGCGTCGCTTTCTGTCCTGCAAAATCCGAATCATAACAAATGATGACTTCGTCGGCATACCTACGCATTAATCTACCATGATCTGCAGTTAAAGCCGTTCCGAGCGTCGCGACTGAGTTGCCAAAGCCATAGGTATGCAATGCGATGACATCCATATACCCTTCTGCAATAATGAGCTGTTTTTTATCAGACATATTGCTTTTTGCCAAATTTAAGCCATACAATGTTTGACTTTTGTTAAAAACATCTGTCTCAGGTGAGTTTAAATACTTAGGTAATGAATCGTCCATGACACGTCCACCAAATCCGATGACTTTGCCTTTGGGATTAATAATTGGAAACATGATTCTATTTCTAAAACGGTCGTAATAACTCGTATTGTCTTTATTAGGAATAATAAGACCGACTTTTTCCAAATCTTCTCGCGAATACTTCGTTTCCATACTTTTTAAAAGTTCTGCCCAAGATTCACTCGAAAATCCTATGCCGAACTGTTTGATGATATCAACTTGTATGCCCCTTCGCTCCAAATAGTTCAATGCCTCGGGATGCGACCTGAGATTTTTATAGAAAAAAATGGCGGCGTCTCTTAATATACCATAATACTTGGCATGCTGGCTAGCATTTTTTTGATTACCCCCTTTTGCAAACTGGGATAAATCGACGTTGTATTTATCGGCTAAAAACTCCACCGCGTCGATTGAATCGAGATTCTCATGATGTGTTATAAAGGTAATGGCATTTCCAGCTGCACCACAACCGAAGCAGTGATAAAGTTGCTTTTCCTCTGATACGATAAAAGAGGCTGTCTTTTCATTATGAAATGGGCATAAACCTTTATAATTCTTACCAGAACGTTCGATGGTTATATAACTGGATATCAAATCAATGATGTTGACTTGATCTAGTATATAATCGAAAATATTCCCTTCAAATCGATTGCTCATTTCATCACCTTTCTATTTCATTAGAGAGCCTCTAACTATTTCGACAAATAGTAGAAAATTCCTTCTTTATCNNTATAATTGTTTTGAATCAATAAAGCCAGAATTTTGGAATGAACAGTTCTTTATACAAGTTTACAGCATATCGGTCCGACATGCTTGCGACGTAGTCTTTTACAGCATCTATTTCATCGCCATTCTTGTAATCTTCAAACCGTTCGTCAGGCATTTGATTTGGATTTGACTTATAATAGTCGTAAAAAGAAGAAGAACGTGCAGCATATATCGTCGAATCTTTGTACGACTATTATAAGTCAAATCCAAATCAAATGCCTGACGAACGGTTTGAAGATTACAAGAATGGCGATGAAATAGATGCTGTAAAAGACTACGTCGCAAGCATGTCGGACCGATATGCTGTAAACTTGTAT